>NZ_JAVRBR020000008.1:0-89897 GCF_034531165.2 Dendronalium sp. ChiSLP03b
GACATATAAGTAAGCATTCAAACTTTGATGGTAGAGTCATTGTAAAAGTAGTACTATTGCCCTACTTCGTGTGAAACTCAAGCCCAAAATTACTATTGCTGACCACTTCGCACAAATGTCAGACCCACGAATAGATCGTACGTACGGGAGTCCTTGTAGGGGTAAAGAATAGGACATATACAGCGATCGCCAAAACTGACTGCAAACTTGCCTTTCTTGATGAAAAAAGGTTTCTATTCGCCGTTCAAGAAACACCAATGTTTGCCCTGAATGTAATCAAAAATTACTCAGAACGCCTGAGTCGTATGCAGCATATGCTTTAATCTGGCAAAAATAGGGAAAAGGGTAAGGGTGAAGGGTTAAAGGAATTAAACTTTCCTTTTCCCTTTCACCTTTTCCCTTTTCCCTAAGTTATCGCTTCAGCCTGACTGTTGGTTTAGTAGGCATCTAAAGTTATCTCAAGTACCACTAGTCCAAGAATTGATGTACTCAATTTGGTCTGGCGTTAGGGAATCAATGCTGATTCCAATTGCCTGCAATTTCAACCGAGCAATTTCTTTATCTACCTCGGTAGGAATTGAATGCAAACCAGGTTCCAACTTACCTTGATTCTTCACTAAGTATTCGCAAGCTAAAGCCTGATTGGCAAAGCTCATGTCCATCACCGCACTCGGATGTCCTTCAGCAGCGGCGAGGTTGATCAAGCGTCCTTCACCCAGAACTATAACTGATTTGCCACTTGGTAGCTGATACTGTTCGGTAAAGGGACGTACTTGCTTGATTTCTTTAGCTTGACTAGCTAAGTATTTCAGGTCAATTTCAATATCAAAGTGACCGGAGTTACACACGATCGCGCCGTCTTTCATCACCTCGAAATGCTCAGCGCGGATAACGTGCTTGTTACCTGTAACTGTGATGAACAAATCACCTTGGGGTGCAGCTTCTGCCATTGGTAGCACGCGGAAACCATCCATTACGGCTTCAATTGCCTTAATGGGGTCGATTTCGGTGACAATCACATTCGCACCAAGACCGCGTGCCCGGAGTGCAGTACCTTTACCGCACCAACCATAACCAACAACAACAATCGTTTTACCAGCTAGCAAAATATTTGTAGCGCGGATGATGCCATCAAGGGTTGATTGCCCTGTACCGTAGCGATTATCAAAGAAGTGCTTGGTGTCTGCGTCGTTGACGTTGACGGCGGGGAAGGTGAGAACGCCATCTTTGAGCATGGCGCGCAGGCGGACAATTCCCGTTGTGGTTTCTTCGGTAGTGCCAATCAAATCGCCGATTTGATCTTGGCGTTCTTGAATCAGGGTCGCTACCACATCGCTACCATCATCAATAATAATGTTGGGGCGGTGGTCTAGAGCGATTTGGACGTGGCGGCTATATGTGGCATTATCTTCGCCTTTTTGGGCAAAGACGGGAATTTCATGATCGACAACGAGGCTAGCGGCTACGTCATCCTGAGTTGATAGGGGATTACTAGCAATCAAAACAGCATCTGCACCACCAGCTTTGAGGGCAATAGCTAGATGTGCTGTTTCTGTAGTCACATGGCAGCAAGCCACAAGGCGAATCCCAGCGAAGGGTTTTTCTTGGGCAAAGCGATCGCGGATTTGCCTTAAAACTGGCATCTCGCGTCCAGCCCATTCAATGCGCTGTCTTCCCAAGGGAGCTAGGGCGAGGTCTTTAACCTCGTGCTTTAATCGGGGAGAAGTTGCGGTCATCAAATATTTCCTCAAAAAGTCAAAGCAAGGCTGAAGAATAAGTATGAAGGTGCAAAAAATTAGATTTTTTACACTACTTGCAAACAAAGCATGTACTCATACGTACTATTTCATTCTTTATCCTTCATCTTTTACACTTTAGCTTTCTTTAGTCAACTTCATCCTTGGCTTTTGTGTTTTAGATTTATTTTTGGTAAAAGTATTATCAGAAATTCTTCTAACCATACCATAGATAGGTAAATTTATTTGTCATCTATCTAAAGAAGTATAGATTATGCCCAAAAACATTAAAGTTTTGCCAGTTAAGGACAAAAACTTAACTTTAGGTGGGTACATCTACTCAAACTAACTGTGAGGATGGCTCTGGAGTATTTAGTAGTAAATTAACCTAAGGAGGTATTTGAGTGCGCTTTCAATTTTTGGCGATTACCAGTTCAATGGTTATAGCCGTTGGATTTGTACCAAAAGCTACAGCCCAAATTCCAGTTCTACCTCAGATACAAACTCCTAGCAATCAGAGTAATGACTCAGATAACAGAATTGTTTCTGGCTGGATTTATTTGGATGGTCGCCAGTTGTTTCAGATAGCGGCAACGAAAACAAATTTTCCCGAACGTTCAAAAGATATCCAAGAGAATTTGGATGAAATCGCACAAAATTACTTGCGATCGCCTACACAAAAAGCCAAGGTGGAAACCCGGAAATTAAATGGATTGCCAGTAATTTATGTCAACGACCAATACCTGATGACCATCACTTACGAAGATGCTCAACTGCGAAAGGAAGATCCGTTTATCTCGGCCAATCAACTCACCGAAAAGCTACAAGACGCTCTACAACAGGCAAGGCAAGAGCGACAAACTCAATCTTTAGTCAACCAAGGAAAAATTGCTGCTGGCATTGGGGTAGTAATGATTCTCACGAGCTGCGGGGTATTAATTTGGCAGCGTCGTTCCAGAAATAATTTAGTACAGCCTATTCCCCAGACTCCACAAACAGCTCAACCAATTACAACACAACTAAATCAACAGCAACATCGCCATCTTCAAGAAGTTAAGAAACGACTGTTTCAGCTAACTCAAGCAGGGATTTGGGGAAGCGGCAGTTTCATCATTTTGGGTTTATTTCCTTATACACGACCGTTTCAAGCAGGTATTCTCACCGCTGCCCAAATTCCTTTGAGATTGGCTGTCGTGGTATTAGGAACTTATGTAGCAATCCGTTTCAGCTATGCCCTCATTGACCGCTTTACCACCACTTTTATTAGCAGTGGTGCTTTATTCAGCTCGGAAACTTTTGAACGTCTGAAACTACGAGTTTCCACATTTTCTGGCGTGACTAAAAGTATTATTACTGCTATCTGGGTCAGCGTTGGTATTCTATTAGCCTTAGTCGCGTTGGGCATAGACATCATTCCTTTACTAGCTGGTGCCAGTTTAGTCGGTGTCGCAGTGTCTTTGGCTTCGCAAAACTTGATTAAAGATGCGATTAATGGCTTTCTCATCATCCTAGAAGACCAATACGCTCTAGGCGATGTTATTGCTGTAGGAGATGTAGGAGGCTTAGTAGAAAATCTGAATCTGCGGATGACCCAGTTGCGAGATTCAGAAGGGCGCTTAATCACGATTCCCAACAGTGAAATTAAAATTGTTGCTAATCTTTCTAGTCGTTGGGCAAGGGCCGATTTGACCATTCCAGTCGCCTATGATGCTGATATTGACCATGTTTTGGAGTTGATTAAATCTGTAGCCTTGGAGATGGATCGAGATCCGCAATGGCAACATCAAATTATCGAAACACCCCAAGTTCTGGGAATAGATAATTTTGGCGATCGCGGTTTGATAATTCGTGTATGGATTAAAACACAGCCACTCAAGCAATGGGATGTGGCACGAGAGTATCGCCGTCGCTTGAAAAATACCTTAGACAAAGCTGGAATTTCTATTCCTGTGCCTCAACAAGCCATTTGGGTTAACGATGTTCAGTTGCTTAACCATGGGAATGGCAAGGCTGATTAGTCATTAGTAGAGACGCGATTAATCGCGTCTCCACAATAGTCATTGGTCATTGATCATATTCTCCGCGTCCCCTTGCCTCTGCTCTAGCTCTTGGCTTTTGGATTTCACACAATTCAGTACAATTGTACTATAATAGATATAGCGTCCACAAAGCCTAGTGCAGTAAAAAAGCCTCTGTAACGGTCTTCTAGAAGATGGATTCAAGGGTTAGTTCAATGATTAAGCATTACATTCTCAACCTCAACCCAACTGCCAAGCACGAATGGGATCGATGCATCTTGCGCGACCCACTAACCGCAAAACGTCCAGACATTGCCAAATTAATTGCTGAAGCAGTTGGTGCTGATACAGGTAGTTATTTGGTTAGTGTGAATATCGAAGTACAGGTATTGGAGCAAGCTGCGGTGCCTCAAGCCGAACAGCTATCGCTTTCTTTCCCCGAGGTAGCTGTTTCATCGCCACTCCGAGAAGTAGCATAATTAAGCAGGCAGAGGCGAAAATCATTTGAAAATTCAAAATGCCAACTTTTGAATTTTTTGCTCCTCATATTCAGTATTATAGCCTATTGTCTTTGTCAAGATTTTCGCCAAGGAACATTATTTGATGATGCAATTGAGTCATTATCCAACTGCGATCGCCCAAGCTGCCCAACGAATGAATGAAGTAGATTCTCAGTTGATGGCAATTCAGCTTCAAATTAACAGATTTGAAGGTAATGCCGATCGCGCCTCCGCCTTTGATATGGATTTGAAAAATGATGCTCAACGCAAGGCACGTCGCTTTGAAGTGCTGGTTGTGAATCAGGAATATCAAAAGGCAATGGATATGCAGATCCAATTAACCGTTGAAAGATCGAATGCATTTGCTCATTTAGAATATCTGCGTAACCAATTTAGCGTAGCAAAATTAGAAGCAAGATTAGCGATCGCACAACAACTTACCGATTTTGAATCTAGAGAATTAGTAGGTTTGTAGTCAGACTTATACCCCAATACGGTTCAATTAAAAGTAAAAAGATAACCTATGTAGGTTGGGTTAAACACAAAACCCAACTCTACAAGGCTTTATTAGGAACTTAAACTCCTTATTTTATTAAACTATATAAGCCTAATAAATTTATTTCTATAATATGTTTTTCTTTTAAAAATCCGAGTGCTTCTAAAATAGAATTTTCAGTAAACTTATCAGCCTTTCGTAAAGACCAATCTTTTATCTTACTATTAATATTTTCTAATTTTAAATCCTCTTTTTCCAACAAATAACAAATTGTTGAAAGTAATTCTAAATCTTCATCATCAACTATTTCATTTACAAAGACAGTAGCTTTATCAATAGCATTACTAAGATTTTTAAGGGTTTGCTCTACTGATTCACTAATTAACATAGTTTTTGCTAAACTTAATGCTTCATCAGTAGTAATATTATAAAATTCTTGAAATTGCCTAATGTCTCTAGACAAAATATCAATAGCATGAGCATATGGTCCATAGTTATTGGGGGAAAACTTAAAGTACTCTCTAGTCGAGAATAAATTCATAAAAAAACCTGTTTTTTGTAATCTAAATTTATTAAATTTATGTAGTTTTGATTTAAAGTTCATTAATACTAAGTGTGAAGCGTTTAACTTTGGAGCTTTTGTAATCTTTGCTGCATAGTATTTAGACGGCTCATAAATTAATATGTCTAAAGAATATGAAATAGGAGTTAAATATTCAAGTATAATTGGTCTGACATCAGTCCAACTTAAGCCGCCATTACCACAGCCTAATGGGGGAATAGCTATAGATTTTATATTTAATGAAGGTATCAAATTAACTAATTCTGACAGACCTAAATGAATATACTCAATTTTAGATTTTTCTCTCCACCTATCCTTAGTTGGAAAGTTTATGATTAACTTTTCTTCCTCCCAACAGTAGTGTAAAGTTCCTATCCTAAGAGATTTATTTCTACAGGCTTTAATATATTCTTTGTTATTATCTGGAAATCTTAACTTAAATTGATAAGCAATTCCCTTGCCCATGTATCCTTCACAGTTAACTGTGTTGACTAAGCATTCTGTAGTAGATTCTAAAATGTCACCAACAGTAAATTTGAACATAAATCAATCAACAAACATACTGGCATTAACATTGACACGAAAAGTAGGTGGATATTGTAGAATGTTTAAACATAGTTGATCGATATAACTTTTAATTTCCTCATTCCTAACATAAACATGACTAAAGTGATTATGATTAATTTTATTGGGCGACAAACATTCTGCCATACATATGTGTCTACAGTTTTCATCTAAATAATCTCTCTTATCCATTATATCCCATTCTATTATTTCATAACCTTCTGTGTAGCTATATAAAACTAAAGGTTTTATTGCTCTAGGATGTTTAGGAATTATAGAGAATTTGTTACTTTTAGCAAATTCTCTATAAATGCAGATATAAATAAATTCTTTATCAGGAAAATCTTTTTGTACCCTGCCATCAAAAGGGTTATTTGCAAAAAAGTGAAAAGGTACATATCGAGTTAAATTATTTTCTCTTCTGAAATTAATAATACCTGAATCAGCTACATCATCAAATCTTTCAATGTCATTACGTGCTAATAAACCATAAGACAAGATAGATTCAAAATTCTCCAAAGAAGTCAAGTGATACAAAAGCTTCTTATCTTTAATAGACATATACATAAATAGATCATGGTTTGCCTTCGCCATATTTCATAATCATATGGCGTAATGCTGAGGTCTTATTAAACCTATTTTTAAAGCTTTTGCCCCTTTTACATGAGAGGCAAGGTGTTTTCTTTTTCTTTTATCCTCAACTACAGTCTTTATGAATAATATAACTTCTAGCGTAAATTTATTTTAAATTAAATGTGTAAATTTATACGAAATTTTATTTTTATTGGAAAAGTGTTGTTTTTGTTCTGTAAAAAATAAATGCTTTCACTGAATACTCAGCACTGATTTGAGCAATTGAGCAATTTGCTGATTAATAGCTGTCACATCAAAACGCTGACTAGCGCTAATTCTACCATTAGTCGCTATAGTTGCAGTTATTTCTTCTTCCTGAAGACAGGTATTAATTACTTGTGCGAGTTCTTCAGGTTCTCCTGGGGTGACGAGAAAACCATTAATTCCATGTTCTACTAATTCCATTGCGCCCCCAGCTTTGGTTGCAACTACAGGTTTCCCACATAGCATTGCTTCAACAATCACTCGACCAAAAGGTTCGGCAGAAGTGGAAGTATGTGCTACTAAGTCACAAGCCGCCATTAGTTGGGGAATATCTGAGCGAAATCCTAAAAATTTGACACGGTGTTCTAGTCCTAAAGCTGCAACTTGTTGGTGTAATTGTTGGACATAATCTTGTTCGCCAAACAGCGCATCACCAACTAAGATTGCTGTCACCTCTTGCGGACATTGGGCAAGTGTAGCAATTAAAATATGCTGTCCTTTCCAAGGTGCAAGTCGGCTGAAATGTCCAACGATAAATTTACCTTCTAGTCCTAACTGTTGCTGCAATTGTCTAATATCAGACTCACAAGTTTGATAATTTTTTGGTTCAAAGCCGTTATAAACAATAGCAGTCAGTTTTGGATTTCCACCTGCTTGTACAAAGGCTTGTTGACTAGCTTGGGAATTGGCAATTACTAATGATGCAAAACGATTGGCTAGGTTAACAGCAACGCGAAGATTAGTTTGGCTAAAGTGTTCTTTGGAGAGAATATCGTGTAAGTGATAGACCAAAGGACGACGAGTTATAAAACTAGCTAATGCACCAATAACTAAGGCTTTTTGTGTGTTGGCGTAGATTAAATCGTATTTTCTAGCTATTTTGATAACTTTAGCAAGTAGAGGCGCGAGTTGTCCCAGGCTACCTAGTGCTTGTAGCAGACTGCTTTGTTTGCGAACTTCGATTGGTTGATTTGCGAGAACTTCTACAGGGATATGATGCTGCTGTAGTAAAGTTCTAAAAGGGCCATCTGCAAATAAGCCTACCAAAGAGCGATCGCGATAAGGTTTAGCAATATCTATTAAACATAGTTCTGCACCACCTGGTTTACCACTTTGGTCTAAAAATAGAATTTTCATAATTTAGGAGTAGAGACGCGATTAATCGCGTCTGTGCAAGAGTTAGGAGTAGAGACGCGATTAATGAGCCAGCGCGTTGCGGTGAGTCCAGCGCTGCGGGAGGGTTTCCCTCCGCAGGCGACTGGCGAACCCGAAGGGGGGTTCCCACGCCACTTGCTCCACTTGGGGAAACCCCAAGACCGCAGTGGCTCCCCGTTGTAGCGACTGGCATCGCGTCTGTGCAAGAGTTATACCATTTCCCAAAAATAATGATACAGATCCAAACCCAGAAACCTAGACTAAATGGGACTTTCTTAATTACGAATTACGAATTACGAATTACGAATTGGTATTAGGAGTGTTATCATCGCTTCTACCATCTGTCCTCTGCCTTGCTTTCAGGCTAAGAGAACATGGCGCACTTGCTGGGCTATTTTGTCCCAGTTAAAATTAGTCACGGCATACTGGCGACAGGCTTCTCGTGAAGGTATTGGTAAATTTCCCAAGAGTACTTGTTCTAATTTTTCGGCAATAGCTGAGACTTTAGTAGAAGCAGTAATCAATTCTGGCGAGAAAGGTAATAAAATTTCTGGCATTCCACCAATCGGAGTACATAAAACGGGAGTGCCACAAGCCAGAGATTCTACTATTGCCAATCCAAATCCTTCAAAAGATTGACTGGGCATAATAGTTAATTCAGCTGCTTGGTAAGCTAGAGGTAACTGTTCATCAGGCAAAAAACCTAAAAATTTAACGTTATTTTCTAAACCCAATTCTCTCGCTTGCTGTTCTAGTGCAGTTTGCATATGACCACGACCAGCAATTGCTAGCCAAACATCAGGAATTTTCGGCTTAATTATTGCAAGCGCCTGCAATAATTTGTCAACTCCAACCCGATGCACTAAACGACGAGATGTAAATAAGATGCGGCGATTATTAGGCCAGCCTAGTTGCTGGCAAGCTGCTTGTGATGATAAGTTTGGCTGAAACCAGTTAATATTAACTCCGCCGGGAATAATGTGAATTTTACTCCATGGTATTTGATATTCTTGATGTAAAATTTTGCCAAATGCTTTGCTGAGGACAATAAAGCGATCGCAGCTATTATAAGTAGTTTTTTCTATCAACTGACGCTTCAAAAAAATACTAAGTTGATTATTAACCATTTCTTGCTTACTTTCAGATGCCCAAGGGCCATGAAAGTTGCAGGTGATAGGCACTCCTTTAGGCAAAATATCTAAAATCGGAAAGCTGTATAATGCAAAATGCAAATTAATGGCATCTGGTTTGCCTACCCTTGTTTTCTGAAAGTTCTTGCGAATAGACCATAGTCGTTGCCAAATAGCACTATCTGGAGAAGCTAAGTTAGTCAACTTAATTGGTAAATTTAATCCAGCTTCTGGTAGCCCGACACCACATAACTCCACATGGTCTTGTACCGCCAAATTATGAGTTAGTTCATAAGTATACCTTTCTAATCCTCCAGGCGTTTTAGGAAACCAGCCCACTCCAAGGGCAAGAATAGAAGCAGATTCTAAGTTTAAATTTTCTTTTTTACCTTCCACTACTTGTCTCCTATGATGTATTGAGCGTGCGTATGTTTACTTCTACATCAAGCTCAAACGCCTTTTTATATTCAGCATTTAATTGATATTGCTAGTACTTATATCCAGTCATTCTCTATATCATCCGTACTGTTCGCGTCCTACTTCGTAGGTATTTCAGTTAGAAGTTATGCTTCAGTAAGTTTATTTATTACAGTTTTTTGGTAACAAATAATCTTGGTATTAAAATTAATATTGTATTTCTGTATTTAAATTTACTATTTATTGCAAAATAAAGGTAAATAATATTACATACAAAAGTATAAATAAAAGGATTTTTCATAAATTTAAAGATTATGTATTTTTGATAAAATCTTTGTAAATATGATTTTATTAACATCAAGTATTTGCTATGTATGTAGATGTCCTGTAAACGTTAGGAATCAACTGATATCAATTTTTAATTTCAGGGAGATTAGGTTTAAACCGGGCACAAATATAGTTTGATGCTCTTTGTTATCCTTTGCGTGCATCATTCCGTAAAAAGTTTTATTTGCTAGTGGTTGTATCATTATTACTTTTATTAACTCCCGCAATATCAGTAATCATGACACTTTAAAAGTAATAATAGTTTTAGGAATTGTATGCAAAATAGATTATTACGGCAGTTTTGCAAACTTCAAAAAAAGCTCAAACAGCTTCAGACGAGAAAATTTCATAACTTAAAATTTGTCAAATTTTTACTTCTAACTTTTGCTATCAGCGTGGTTGTTACTTCCTTTGAAATAACAACGGATTGGACTGTCAGTGGAGTGCCTACAACCACCCATAAAATAACAACAGACCATAAAATAACAACAGATAGAACTGTCAGTGAAGTGCCTACACCCACGACTGTAAGTGAAGTGCCTACACCCACATACAAAACGTCTTGGATAGGTAATAGTTTTGGTGGTGGCAAAAAGTGGGTACAAAACAATATAGAAGCAATGTACGTTGCTGGTGATGGTACAGTCTATACCAATAGTCAATGGGATGAGGCTGGAGCAGAAGCAGGAATATATAAAGATGGCAATGTTATTGGCTTATTGAGTGACACTCACGGCTGGAGTCGCAGTGGCGGTAAAGCTGTAACAGCAAATAATAAATATATTTACATGGCGATGGTTCAGGGGGCGGTTGGCAAAATCAACCAAGATTATCCCTCGGATGGAACAACTTGGTATTGTGTCAGACGCTATGACTTGTCGGGAAAACCAGCACCATTTGACGAAGGACGTGGCTGGGATAAAAGTATGTTAATTACCAGTACTCAAAGCGAAGTTACTGGATTAGCAACTGCGGAAAATGAGTTATATGTGAGTGATGCTGCCAGCGATCGCATTCGCGTCTACAATACCGACACAATGAAAGAACTACGCAGCTTTAGTGTCGCACGTCCAGGAGCGATCGCCATCGATCAACAAAAAAATCTCTGGATTATTCAAAGTAAAAATGGTAGCACTCCTGCCAAGATTGGGCGTTATTCCCCGACAGGAAAGCAATTACCCCAGCAGATTGCAGATATTGTTGAACCAACAGCGATCGCGATCGATAATCAAAACAGACTTTTACTGACAGAAAATGGCCCCCGTCAGCAAGTGCTGATTTACGCCATCAAGGATAAGCCGGTGCAGGTTGGAACTTTCGGCAGTAAAGGCGGTATTTATGCAGGTACCCCCGGCGAAGTTGAAGCTTTGAAATTGTATGGACTTACAGGAGTAGGTGCAGATGCGACAGGAAATATTTATGTAAATAGTAATGGTTTCAACAAATCAGGCACAGATTTACGGAAGTTTTCGCCATCGGGAAAGCAACTATGGCAATTACTGGGATTATTATTTGTCGATAACGCCGATGCCGATCCTAGTACTGATGGCATAGATGTATTCACCAAGCAAGAACGCTATTTGATGGATTATAGTAAGCCTGCTGGTAAGAAATGGACTTACAAAGGCTACACATTAAATGCCTTTAAATATCCTCAAGATCCACGCCTGCATACATCACCTGATGCAACCTTTGTTCGCCGCATCAAAGGTAAACCCTTTTTGTTCCTCACAGATATGTACAGCAGCTTTCTGCAAATTTATCGTTTCAATCCAGCCAAGGATGGCAAAATTGCGATACCTGCGGGAATGTTTGTTGGTACTCATGGCGAAGATAAAAAATCAATGCCAGGAAATTGGCCGCCCAATCAACCAGAACAAGGAGAATGGATCTGGCGAGACAAGAACGGTAACGGTGGCTTTGATAAAGATGAATACGATCGCAGCAAAGATTATCCTTACTTAGGGGGATGGTGGGTAGACAGTAAAGGAGATGTCTGGAAAACCTTACGAACTGAAGATGGCATCCGGCGCTATCCTTTGCAAGGACTAGATGCCAATGGCAACCCCATCTATAGCTATAGTTCCATGCAAAAGCAAAAAACTCCCAGCTTCTTTAGCGATTTGCGACGGATTGAGTATTTCCCGCAAACAGATACTATGTATTTGTCAGGCTTTACTAAAGAACATCCAGCCATTGGGGACGATACCAAAGTTGTCGGTTCTGAGATTGCCCGTTTTGACAATTGGAACAAAGGCGATCGTACTCCCCGCTGGCGGATTGTGATTCCTTATGACACCACTGGTAAACGCGAAGTCGCCACCGCAGCCATGAGTGTCGCGGGAGATTATGTATTTACCGTCACAGGGAAAACAGCAGAGGTAAACGTTTACAATGCCAAAACAGGAGTTGCTGTCCAAAAGTTAAAACCCGGCCCAGAAGTTGCAGGCGAAAGTGGCTGGATTGACATACCCCACGGTATCCGCGCTTTTCGCCGTTCCAATGGCGAACACGTAGTATTTGTTGAAGAAGATTGGAAAGGCAAAGTAATTATGTATCGCCTACCAAAGTGATAAGTAGAAGGCAGGAGGCAGAAGGCAGAAGGGAAAAGCTCGTTTGTGACAGGGTTTTATAGGTTGACATTTTATATTTAATTATGTCCACCTACTTACTAATTCGTAATTAAGAGATACTCCAAAAATATAAGCCAGTTCTTTGCTAAGGTTCGCTTCTAAATCATTCATGAAAAATAAGATTCCTGACTTTTCTAAGAAGTCGGGAATCTGGGTATTTTGGAAAATCTATTATTATGACAATCAAAACCTATCTGCAACAATTACAAAAATTATTACCAAATACCTGGCTTGAGCAAATACAGTATATCCACTCCAGCTTACTATTTCGATGCATTTTATTTCTTGGAAGTAAGCCTCTTACATTTAGTCATAAATCAACGATGGTGTTTTCTCCGCATCAAGATGATGAAACATTTGGCTGTGGTGGGATGATTGCTCATAAATGCGAACATGGAATACAAGTTGTAGTAGTTTTCTTAACAAATGGTCAAGGAGCAGGAGGTTCACAGCTAAATTCTCATGATAAAATTATCCAAATTCGTAAACAAGAAGCTTTAACTGCATTAGAAATTTTGGGAGTTGAACCATCAAAAATTCACTTTTTAGATAAGCATGATGGGCATTTACAAAAATTAAATCATCAAGAACGAAAAGAAACCATTGAACAGGTAATGTATCTGATCGAATTTTATCAACCGCAAGAGATTTACGTACCTCATAAAAAAGACTGCCATCAAGACCATGAAGCTACTTACGAATTAGTCAAAGTAGCAATTGCTCAAGCCGGAATAACAGTCGATCTGCTACAATATCCCATCTGGCTGTTTTGGCGATCGCCGCTATTTATTTTACTCAAATTACAAGATATAGCAGCAGCATACTCTCTTTCAATTACATTGGTTCAGGAGAAAAAGCAGCAAGCGATCGCAGCATATTCTTCCCAACTTGAAAGCCTGCCCCGTGGTTTTATTAACCGATTTTTAGGTGATTATGAAATTTACTTTAAAGCTAAATCTTAAAAGTTAACTAAGGTTACCTCTAGAATCTTAATAATAGTCAACTTCCTCCAATTAATTAGAAATAAATTAAGAGGAAACCAGCCTTCTGCCTTCTGCCTCCTGCCTCCTCCTATAAATCCGTGTGTAGTAACAATCCCAAATCCGGAATTTATCACCGTTGTGGAGCAAAGTTACATGCAAATTTTACACATAACAAATCACGTACAAAAAATCGGGAATGGGATTGTCAATGTAGCAGTAGACCTAGCTTGTTTGCAAGCACAATCTGGTCATGATGTTGCTGTAGCTTCTGCTGGGGGAGAATACGAAGCATTATTAGCACGGCATCGCGTCAAACACTTTCAATTAAATCAGTCTAGGCAACTGCTTAATCTCATCAAAGCTGCTTGGCATTATCGGGAGATTGTGCAGACATTTCAACCCGATATTGTCCATGCACATATGATGACTGGAGTCGTGCTAGCAGGAGTTTTTAGATATGGCTGCAAATATGGTTTAGTTTCTACAGTACACAACGAGTTTCAGCGTAGTGCCGTATTAATGGGATTGGCAGATCGGGTAATAGCAGTTAGTCATGCAGTAGCGAACTCGATGGTGCGGCGTGGCATATCCAAAAAAAAGCTGCGAGTAATTTCTAATGGCACATTAGGCAGTCCCCGACATCGTAAAATTACAGATTATCAACCAATACCTCTACACCGTCCAGCTATAACTACTGTCGCGGGAATGTATCACAGAAAAGGAATTGCTGAGTTAATCGAAGCTTTTATCAAAATTGCTATAGACTTTCCCCAAGCACATTTATACTTAATAGGAAATGGCCCCGATCGCGCCATCTTCGAGGCAATGGTAGAAAAGACAGCTTTTAACGATGCCTGCGGCGGGCTGTGCCAACGCATTCATTTTGAAGGTTTTCAGCCAGAACCGCAACGCTACATGCTAGCAACCGATATTTTTGTCCTTGCTTCCCACTGCGAATCTTTTGGTTTGGTGCTAACGGAAGCGCGGGAAGCAGGTTGTGCAATTATTGCCAGCGATGTAGATGGCATTCCAGAGACTTTGGATAATCGGCAGGCTGGTATTTTAGTACCACCGAAAGATAGTCAAACTTTAGCAGCAGCTTTAGCACACTTACTCAGCGACCCCAAAAAACTTAGCAAGTGGAAAAACCGCGCCAAACAAAACCTAGATAGATTTAGTGCTGCACGAGTCAACGAGGAAACACTAGCTGTATACCGTGAAGTAATCCCGAACTACAATTTTTTCAAGTCAATGAAAGCCCTAGAACTTTTGCTTGGTAAGTAGTATGTTGCCACAAAGCGTAACGCACCAGCTGATGAAAAAATGTTACGTGGGCGATCGCGCTTCACATCCTTGTATCTTATAGGAATGAAATAAACACTTTTATCCACAGCAAGGCGATAATTAACGAGGTACTGCGTTGCGCGGGTTAAGAGCGTTGAAGCAAGTGCTGGCTGTTAGTGTTGGCACACAAGGGGAATTTATGGGGCACGACTTTAAAGCGCTGGCGGAACTTTACAAAAACGCCCTCTTCAACGACGTACTTCCATTTTGGGAAAAACACTCGCTTGACTGGCAGCAAGGCGGCTACTTCACCTGCCTAGACCGCGAAGGCAAAGTTTACGACACAGACAAATTTATCTGGTTGCAAAACCGCCAAGTGTGGACTTTTTCCATGCTTTGCAACCAACTAGAAAAACGCGAAAACTGGCTGAAAATTGCCAGCAATGGCGCTAACTTTCTCGCCCAATATGGCAGAGATGCCGATGGCAACTGGTACTTTGCCCTTACCCGCGAAGGTCAGCCATTGGTTCAGCCTTACAATATCTTTTCTGATTGCTTTGCTGCAATGGCATTTAGCCAATACGCCCTTGCTAGTAGTGAAGAGTGGGCGAAAAACGTGGCAATGCAAGCTTACAATAACGTTCTGCGCCGCAAAGACAACCCAAAAGGCAAATATAACAAGACTTATCCCAACACCCGCCCGATGAAAGCCTTGGCAGTGCCAATGATTTTAGCCAACCTGACACTAGAAATGGAGTGGCTATTGCCCAGCGAAACCCTGGAGAACGTCCTAGATTTGACTGTTCGGGAAGTGATGAGCGATTTTCTCGACAAAGAACGGGGATTGATGTACGAAAACATTGCCCCCGACGGTTCCCATATAGATAGTTTTGAAGGACGGCTGATTAACCCCGGTCATGGCATTGAAGCCATGTGGTTTATTATGGATATCGCCCGCCGGAAAAACGACAGCAAAACTATCAATCGAGCCGTTGATGTGGTGCTAAATATCCTAAATTTTGCCTGGGATGGCGAATATGGCGGATTGTATTACTTTATGGATGCAGAAGGTCATCCGCCACAACAACTCGAATGGGATCAAAAACTGTGGTGGGTGCATTTAGAATCTTTGGTTGCTTTGGCAATGGCTTATCGCCTGACAGGACGTAAAGAGTGTTGGGAATGGTATGAAAAAATGCACGATTATGCTTGGTCGCACTTTGCCGATGCAGAATACGGTGAGTGGTTTGGCTACCTCAATCGACGTGGGGAAGTACTATTGAACCTCAAAGGTGGCAAATGGAAAGGATGTTTTCACGTACCGCGTGCGCTGTACCTTTGCTGGCAGCAGTTTGAGGCGTTGAGTTCGCCGAAATAGCAAATGCGATCGCCAATATAGCAAATGCGATCGCTGAAATAGCAAATGCGATCGCCGTTATTGCAATTATTAGTGGCACAACCGAACTAATTCACCGCAAATCTTTAGCGATGAGGTTTTTCCGACTTGTGTGTATACTGTAGACTCTTCTACTCCCTATTTAGCCTTCAGCCTCCCGCAGTTCCTTCAATTCTTCTGGCGTGAGGGGATTATTTCCTGACTTCAGTGTTTCTATCCAGCGTAGCCGTCGCGGCTTCACATAGTCTGAGTAATCAAGTGCGCCACTGTCTACAGCAGCCTGAAAGTCTTCTAATGCCCCTGTCAAGTTGCCTGTTAGTACTCTAGCAAGCCCCCGACTGTCTTGATAGCGTTTATTGCCAGGGTCTAAGTTAATAGCTTTTTCACAGATGGGAAGAACATTTTTAGCATAACCATGTAAACTACCAACCCAGCAAATCCTATCCCAAAATTCAGCAGAGTTTTTCAAACTAGGGTCAAATACTTGGGCTTGCTTGAAAGCTTCCTGTGCTTCTTTAATTTTGCCTTCTCTCACCCAACTGATGCCCTGACTTAAAGAAGCCGCAGCCGCAAAAGCTGGGTGTTTCGCCAACTCTGGAGATACACCCACAACTTCATGTAGGCTCCTAGCATTCAACCATTTTGTGTTACTGTTCCATACAACTGCTTCGAGATTGGCAGCCCTGAGGTCGGCATCCCTGAGGTCAGCATCCCTAAGGTCGGCATTCCTGAAGTCGGCACCTTTGAGGTTGGCTTTGCTAAAATCGGCACCTCTGAGGTTGGCATTGCTGAGTTTGGCATTGCTGAGGTCGGTATACCCAAGGTAGGTATCCCAGAGGTCGGCATTGCTGAGGTCGGTATTTCTGAAGTTGGTATTCCAAAGGTCAGCGCGGCTGAAGTTGACACCCCTAAGGTCGGCATTCCTGAAGTCGGCATCCCAGAGGTCGGCACTGGTGAGGTCGGCATCCCTGAGATTGGCATCCCTGAAAAATAATCTTAAGTTGTCCCTAAAAAAGATACCCTGAGAGTCACTATAGTGGATAGCACGGAGCAAGCGTTGTGAGTTAAATTCATCACTATTAGGTTTACCACAAGGGTGAAAGTTGATTTTCTTTTTGAGGTCGTCTTTTCTTTGGGCATAGTGATGCAACTCTAGAAGCAAAATCAACACGTTCAACCCTGCATACACATCCACTTCTCGCAATCCTAAGTGATTTTCTCGCTCTGATAATTGCTCTTTCAATTGTTTTTTCTTCATCTGAGGCAGGTTTACATCGTCTGCATCAATAAATTCCCCATCGCACCAACGGAAGTAGAAATGCTCCAATCTTTGAAACAATCTACTAAAGCGTTCCGCGTCTTGAAATTCTAAACTCTCAGTCAACAACCCTATTAAATATTCAGCGATCGCCGGAGTTAAGTTACCATAACCTAATAAATCGTAAATCTGCCAATCCATTACGATTGTGCTAACTAAGTCTTCTTCGCGCTGACGCTTGCTTACCTTCACCGTCCAATCTACAAAGCTTTCTAGCAACCGTTCCGCAAATAAAAACTCGCTAAAACTCTTGTGGACAAACTCCATTGAGCCGCCTTTATCGCCTGAAGCAGGTTTAATATAAAATGCGGTCAACAGATTATTCAGTAGCTTATCTTGTTGATTTTTTTCGGAGGCATTCTCCTGTCTGGCATCCTGAATTAATTTTGCAACTGGGTTGTTGCTGTCTTTGAGCCGTGCTTCTAACATCGACACTCTGGCAGATTCATTGCCAAACTGCACCACACATAAAGCGGCTTCAGTGAGAAATTGCCGCAAATCTTGGCTTTCTAATCCAGTCAAGCGGGAGTTATCATTCTGATTTTCACTATCACGCTGTTTTTCTAATACCCACTTGATTGATTCGTCATAGATACGAATTTTTGCTTTAATACCCTCTGCACCTGCAAACATTTGGGCATTGAGACGGTTGTCTCGGTGCATCCGCGCCAGTAAATAAAGTAGTAAAGGTTCTCGTGCTAATTTATCGTTGATTTCATCAGGACAAGCCTGCAAAAACTGCTCAAACTCACTCTTGTTAACTTGAGACGCAACCGCCCATTTTTCCAGCCATATTTGCCGCAGCGAGTCATCCATTGGCTGAAGTTCAACACGCTTTAAGCTTTTGGTTTGTGAGAGGAAGCGCTCAATTCCTTGCAAGGCTAAGGGACGACCGGTAACTAAAAACTGATGATGACAAAGGCGGTCTTTTTGAAACTGCTCCACCTGTTCTAAAAATTCCTTCAAGCCGCCGCTAGCTCTTCCTTCTAGCAATAGTTCGTCAAACCCATCCAGTAAAAATAAAAACCGAGTATTTTTATCGGTCAACCAACCTGAATCACTGGTGACAAAATCAATGTGTTGTAAATAGTTCTCTAGAGTATCGGTTAAGTTATCTTTTAGTACCCGCAGATCCCGCAACCTAATCAGAATTGGGGTAAAAGTGGGGTGCAATTCTCGCCGCACCCAATCGGCAAACATCCGACAAAAGACACTTTTCCCCCGTCCGGCTTCGCCTTGAATAAACAAAACTTGTTTCTGTTTATTTGAGTCTTGGTTATCAAGTGTTGCTTTAACCCATTCCTCTATTTGAAGACTTGTATTGTTTTGGTCATCCAGTTGTTTGACTTGCAGCGGTACATACAAGTCCCGAAAGGTAATGTGAGTTTCATCAAAAATCTTTTCTTCTGGCTTGAGTTTAATTACCTGTTCCAAATAATCTTCAATACTCAGATTCTTTTCTAGCTTCTCTTTCCCTCCGGCGCTATACCATTGCACCAGTTGCTTTACTTTATCGCCGACTTCTACCAATGCGTCTTGCATGTATTCATCGGTCTTCCGCGCCACCCGTTCAGTTAAGGTTTTTGCTTCTGTCTCTGTTAACCCTGCCTCTTGCAACCGTTGTTGTAAAATCTGATTAAATGCTTCTGCAAGTTTAGATTCGTGGAAATAAACAATCGCTTTTTTCGCTTCCCGCTCATCAAATTCTTCTTCGCCTAATTTCCTAATCTGCAAAGCTAAAGCATCAGAAGCTTTTGCGTCTTGATTAAGTTTCTCTAGTAATTGCGAATCTTGTTTGAGAACTTCCTGAAAGCTGTCTATGTAGGCAACCTGACTAACCAGTAGCACACAGCTTTCTAGACTTGGCTCTTTTTTGGTGGCATCAAAAATCAGCTTTAGTATGGTGATGGCAATGGGTGCAAAGGGAATCGCATCCTTAGTGATTTGACCCAGAGGTGTATTAAATACATCTAACAGTGATGAAATCTGTTCTACATAGGGCTTCAAGTTTTGAACGTTGGGTTTTTGGTCTTTAAGCGCTTTCGCCAAATCAAACACGGCTTTAGCAGCTTCGGTTCCCGTCTTTGTTACCTCTACGCTTTGTCCCCAGTTCAATTCCTGAATGTTTGTCCAAAACTTCCACAGCTTCGTCGTCATAAACTATGTTTCCTGCCCCATCAATTTTGTAAAATGCACTGGTATTACTTAAACTTAGAGTTAACTAGTTAACAATCTGTGATAATTTTGCTCAAACGGGTAGAAATCGCTGCTAAATAAACGAAGTCTGCTTTAAAGTAAGTGACACGGACTCAATAATTGCTCAGAAGAGTAATAAATTAGACTTAAAAAGCATCATTTTAGAGAATTTTTGCGTAAATCCTGCTCATGTTGTTCTATAAGTTGCGTTATTATAATACATATACTACAATGTTTTAATATTAATGCTTTTGTCAGACTAATACTGTAAGGATATAAAAAATATATCCTACCAGATTAAGTTAGCAGTCCGGAAAAAGCTCAAATAAAATATATTACAAATTACCAATACTTAATAAAGTATATGAACGCTGACCGAAAATCATATTTTTTAATTGTTGATTTAGAAGCTACTTGCTCCAACGACGGGAAAATTCCCAGCCACGAAATGGAAATTATCGAAATCGGTGCGGTAATGCTCAATCGAGAAACATGGGAAATTGATGCAGAATTTCAACAATTTATCCACCCTGTGAGACATCCACAACTGACAGCTTTTTGCACTGAATTGACTAGTATTCAACAAGAAGATGTTGACCAAGCACCGCAATTTGCAGAAGCAATTTCTCGTTTTAAAGAATGGATTTACTCATTTCCTAGCCATATTTTCTGCTCCTGGGGAAACTACGATAAAAAGCAATTTATTCAAGATTGTGAATTTCATCATGTTCCTTATCCTTTTACTTCAGAACACATAAATATCAAAAATGAATTTTCAGAATATCTAGGTGTATCTAAAGGATTTGGCATGGCAAAGGCTCTCCAGCATCTAGAAATGGAGTTGATAGGCACACACCATCGGGGTATAGATGATGCCCGCAACATTGCAGCTATCTACAGACATATTAAAACCAGAAAACCATCTCATGAAAAAAGAGGTTAGGGAGTAAGGAAAGGAACATTTTCATGCTTTGTTGTGCATAACAAATTCTTGGGGTCTGTGTTGCATGATGATGATAAGATTTTGTATTACACCCACAACTGCGATCGCAAATTTTAAATCCTGTTAACGATATGACATTAGCGCTGGGCATGATTGAAGTTTATGGCGTTCCCGCAGCACTAGAAGCCGGAGACGCTATGTGTAAAGCTGCCCGCGTCACTCTTGTTGGTTATGAAAATACAGATTTGGGACGAATTACTGTGTTGATTCGGGGAAATGTGGGTGAGGTAAATGTGGCTGTAGCAGCAGGATTGGAGGCGGTGCTGCGAGTTCATGGAGGTGAGGTGCTTTCCAAGCATATTATTTACCGTCCCCATGAAAATTTAGAATATGTTTTACCGATTCATCATAGCGCCGATATGGAGCAGTTCCATGCAGATATTAGGTTTCCTCCGCCTTTATCAGCGTAAACAGTTAGGAGTTGTCAGTTGCTATTTGCTAATGACCACTGACCACCGACCATTGACCACTGTACAGACGCGATGCCAGTCGCTACAACGGGGGGAACCCCCGCAACGCGCTGACTCATTAATCGCGTCTCTACTACTGACCACTGACTAATGACTAAATTAATCTCTCGGATGCAGGCGGTGCAGTCGCCAATTATTCCTGTGGTTGGAGAACTAATTAAAAACTCTCCCGGAACCATTTCTCTAGGACAAGGTGTGGTTTCGTATAGCCCACCACCTGAAGCTCTAGAACTTTTGCCAAAATTCCTTGCCGAACAAAATAATAATTTATACAAAGCAGTAGAGGGAATTCCCCCTTTATTGGCAGCACTTGCAGCAAAATTGTCAGTCTTTAATGGCATTGAAATCAACGGTGAAAACTGCATCGTTGTGACAGCAGGAAGCAACATGGGCTTTATGAACGCTATCCTTGCTATCACTAGTCCAGGCGACGAAATTATTTTGAATACGCCCTATTATTTCAACCACGAAATGGCGATCGCTATGGCGGGTTGTCATGCGGTGTTAGTTGAGACAGATGAAAATTACCAGTTGCGCCCAGAAGCGATCGCCCAAGCAATTACACCAAAAACAAGGGCAGTAGTCACAATTTCACCGAATAATCCTACTGGAGTTGTCTATTCGCAAGCAGCATTGCACCAAGTCAATCAAATCTGTGGCGATCGCGGCATTTACCACATCAGCGATGAAGCCTACGAATACTTTACCTATAACGGGATAAAACACGTTTCCCCTGGTGCATTTGCTGGCAGTAGCGAGTACACAATTTCCCTTTATAGTCTTTCTAAAGCATACGGTTTTGCCAGTTGGCGCATCGGTTATATGGTGATTCCTCAACACTTACTAGTCGCCGTCAAAAAAGTTCAGGATACAATTTTGATTTGTCCGCCCGTAGTTTCTCAGTATGCAGCTTTAGGAGCTTTGCAAGCAAAAGACGATTATTTAAGAGAAAATATTGGTGCGATTGCCCAAGTGCGGCAAGTAGTACTTAAATCCCTTAACTGCCTACAAAGTTTATGTAGCATTACTCCTGCCAATGGGGCTTTCTATTTTTTCCTCAAAGTACATACTCAGATGGATGCATTTCAATTAGTTGCAAAATTAATCCAGGAACATAAAGTGGCTGTTATTCCGGGTACAACCTTTGGTATGAACAACGGATGTTATCTACGAGTTGCCTATGGTGCGCTGCAAAAAGATACTGCAAAAGAAGGTATAGAAAGATTAGTACAAGGTTTGCAAACGATAATTAGGAGTTAGGAGTTATGAATAGATATTAAGTTTTTGGATGAAATTACACTGTATTAATGTACTGGTTTGACAATTTAAAATCTAAAATTCCAGCTTGAAAAAATGTCGATTATTAATAAGTTAGTTGAAATTGAAACTAGTCAGGGTATTAATATACATAACATCACGCCACAAATCAAAGATTTTATTAGCTCAAATTCGATTAAAAACGGTCAGGTCTTAGTATTTTCTCGACACACTACAACTGCTTTAGCTATCAACGAAAATGAAGTCAGGTTGTTAGAAGATATCAAGGTTTTCTTGCAGAAATTAGCACCTGAATCAGAGCGTTACTTGCACAACGACTTACATTTAAGAGATGTCCCCGAAGATGAACCAATTAACGCCCATTCTCACTTGATGGCAATGATGTTGACTACCAGTGAAGTAATTCCTATTGTGGATGGACAGTTAGCTTTAGGAACTTGGCAATCTGTTTTGTTTTTTGAGTTGGATGGGCCTCGCAAAAGGACTGTATTTCTGCAAATTTCAGGAGAACGATCTGGGAACAACTAAAGAGGACATAAATTAATGACAAATCTCAACCTCATCTCAGAATCTAAAAGCTTTGGCGGTAAACTCGGCTTTTACTCTCATCCTTCTTCAACCTGCAACGGTGAAATGCGCTTTGCTGTCTACCAGCCACCCCAAGCCACTCAAAAGTCAGTACCAGTTCTCTATTTCCTCTCTGGGTTGACTTGCACTGAAGAGAATTTTATGGCCAAGTCGGGGGCACAACGCTACGCGGCTGAATATGGCTTAATGCTAGTTGCACCTGATACTAGCCCGCGTAATACTGGCATTGCAGGTGAGGATGATGAATGGGATTTTGGCACGGGTGCAGGCTTTTATGTTGATGCTACAGAACAACCGTGGCATCAGCACTATCAAATGTATAGTTATATCGTCCAAGAATTACCCGCTTTAATTGCCACAAATTTTCCCGCCCAAACTGACAAACAAGGCATTTTTGGTCATTCCATGGGGGGACATGGGGCACTTGTCTGTGCGCTGCGAAACCCACAACTATACAAATCAGTTTCAGCATTTGCACCTATCGTTGCACCCATGCGTTGTCCTTGGGGTCAAAAGGCGTTCAGTCGTTATTTGGGAAGCAATCAAGAAAGTTGGCGCTTATATGATGCTAGTGAATTGATTAAACAGGTGGGATATCACAGTCCTATTCTCATTGACCAAGGCACTGCTGATAAATTTTTAGCTGAACAATTACTGCCAGAGGTCTTTGAGCAAGCTTGTGCAGCAGTTAACCAACCCCTCAATTTACGTTACCAAGAGGGCTACGACCACAGCTATTATTTCATTGCTAGTTTTATTGAAGATCACATACGTTATCACGCGTAGACCACAGATTTCGCTGCACGTTTCGGCTGTCGCAATCATTGAGACGGGGAGCAAGAGGAGACAAGGGAGAAGGCTTCGCCTAGGGAAAGGAGGAAAGGAAAAGATCCGTTCTTTTCCCTTTACCTTTTACCCTGCCCAAAGGACTTGGACTTCTAACTCAGCAACGCCACTTGCTTCAAGCCGGGGAACCCGCCCAACGCAGTGGCTCCTCAGCTGTTCAGTGCTACTGACTGCTGAATAATAGTTTTTTACTTAACTTCTAGTAATTCCACATCAAAAATCAGGGTGGCATTGGGTGGAATTACGCCACCAGCACCACGGGAGCCATAACCTAACTCTGATGGGATGATTAACTGACGACGGCCGCCTACCTTCATCGAGCCGACTCCTTCATCCCAACCTTGGATGACTTGTCCGACACCGATTTTAAACTTGAAAGGTTGACCGCGATCGCGGGAACTATCAAACTTTGTACCATCTTCCAAAGTGCCGGTGTAGTGAACAGTCACCGTTTGTCCCCTTTGAGGAGTCACCCCTGTTCCCTCCTTTAAGTCTTTATACTGCAATCCAGAGGGGTTTGTTACGACGTTGTCGTCAGACATAGGCTTGCTCGCAATCAAGATATTGTTTTCAGTAACACTAGTGGGTGCTGGCGTTGTTTGAGTCAAATTAGCAGCGATGGCATCCTGTTTACTGCCAACTTGTGCCAATACTAAAACTACAACACATGCCAGCATGAACCCCACGCTGAGTAAAATCGCTTTCAAAATTAGTTCTCCCTACTGAGGTAATCTGAAAATAAGAATACCAACAGGACACATATAGTTTAAATCAGAAAAGACATTCTAACGCCAAAGCTTATTTTCCAAATCGCGCACTTGACGCTCTAAACGGTCAATTCTGCCCCGCAGTTCATCCACCTCAGATTGACGAGCTACCCCCAAATCCTGCATCATGTTTCGCATTTGCCTTTGCATTTGGACTTCCCAGTTTCCCTGCTCGGACTTTAACTGCTGTACAACATCATCCATAACTGCCTTAGCTTGCTCAGGATTGAGCTTACCGTCTTTGACCAATTCATCGCTGACTTGCCGCAGTTTTTCTGCCATCAAAGATGTTGTGCCAATACCAAGCATCATTAACTGTTGTAACCAGTTGTTGCTGTCCATACTTCCTTCCTCTTCATTCTTCAAACCAGCCGATCCTTGCTCTTGAATGTTTGCCATCAAGCTATGCTGGAAGCGTAGTTCTTCTAGCCTACACCTCTATTTTGGCAAATTGGCATCCACAAAGCTCAAAGGCTGTGGTGATAGAACTGCTCAAGTTTAAAGTTGTGCCACATCGGCGGGAAAATTTTATCCAGAAGGATGCGGAAATGTAGACAGCAGCGCCGACTTAATACACCACCAGAAGGGGAATTTCTACCTTGTCCTCCAGAAGTTCGCCCGCAAGGAGACCACATGCTCATGCTACTTGCTTTAAGTCGGGAAACTCGCCCACAGTGCTGTCTGTCCAACGCAGTGGCTTCTCCTTGCGACTTCTCTCCTTGTCTTGCCAAAGAGGTGAAATTTTGGCATTGAGACTGCCTTCTTCAATTGTTTGCTGTTGTCTGAAATTAAGACTGTTAAGTTACTCAGCACGTGTAGTTTTCACCTTAACACTGTGTTAATTATTGTGACATTAACAGGAGTATAGATACGTTGCTCAAGCTTTCTCCAGAATCTCCTCTATTTATTTTCTTAATTATTATAAGTTTTTTACTAGTAACTTTATCAGCGTGGTTATCACCTCAACCATTTATTTTAAAACCATTTGGGCTTAATGATATTATCCAGTTGCTGTCATTACTATTTTTTATTTCTTTGTTATTAGAACGTTCTTTAGAAGTATTTATAACTACTTGGCGAGGTTCCACAGCAGAGCAATTAGAAATTTCTTTACAACAAAAAACTACTCTGCTTTCTGAAAAACTAAAACTTTTTGAAGAGCAACAAAAACAAAATCAAACAGCTTATTTTGAAGCCTATAAATTTAGTGGACTCCCACCTGAAGGAATGAGTTTGGAACAGCAAATGTCCCAGAATTACAACCTAAATCAAGAAGAAATACTCAACATAAATAAGCCACAGATTGACGATTTAAACACTATATTTAACGATGTAAATGAAAAAGAGCGTAAAAAAGTAGCATATAAGTCTGATACACGAATTATTGCTTTATGGACATCTCTTTTATTCGGTATTTTAATGAGTGCAGTCGGCATTCGCTCTATAGAACCACTCGTAGTTATTGATTTAAATAATCCAATACAAATAACTATATTTCGGTGTTTAGACGCATTACTAACAGGAGGTTTAATTGCCGGAGGTAGCGAGGGAATTCATAAGTTTATAAAGGTTTTTACTGACTTTATGGAAGTTAGTTCTAAACAAATAAAAAACCAGAAATTGTCTTAGTTAGAAGCAGTATCTCACATTTCAGAATATAGGAGCAGCTCAAGTATTCTATGACAGAAAAAAGCGATTGAGGAGTATTGAGTTAATCAATGCGCGATCGCTCATTTAAACACACTCCATCGGCATTGACTAATTAGCTATATCGAGATGAATTTCATAGTTTAAACGTTTTGGTAACGAAATCTTATAAACATCGCCTTGATTCATCTCATCTGCTGCCTGCATTTGACTTAAGGCAGTGACGACTTCATCAGAATTTGCCGTGAGAATGACAACCGGGCGATCGCAAGCTATGGGAAAATCATGCCACGTGCCAAGATGCAGTAAAAGTCCGTAACCAGCTGGAAACCTTAGTGCTTTTACTTGGTTTAAAGTCGGTAAGTTTTCCCCGTTCTCATGGTTAGGTGGTGCCATCACCATAATGAATGGTGCTTGTCCTAAGCCGATAAACATTTGAGTCATGTGCATGTGTCGTTCTAACCAAATAATCGGCGGATATCCTGGTAGAATTTTGGCTGTTCTAAAGGTGGCAATACCGCGATAGGTAAAGTCAATATTTTCGCCTTCTAGTACTCGTTCTTGATAAAAGGGAATTCCTAATCCGGGTTTGCTAACGTCGTCGCCTAATACATGTCCGTAGGGTTTGATGTTTTCTGGGGTAGCATCAATTACAGGGATTTTGAGAATTTTGTTTTGTGAAATAGTCATTTTTTAACGAACCGCTGATACGCAGAGAACGCAAAGAAAGAGGCAAGAAGAATATTTTTATTTTTGTTGATTAATCCATTCATAAATTCTTTCACCTGTGGTTAACCAAGTATAAGGCTGATTTTTTATGTGCAGTAAGCATTGTTTTAAATATTTTAACCGTAGGGGCTGACCGACAATAAAGGGATGCAAGCCAATTGCCATTACCCGTCCTTGGGATTCTCCTTCATGCCATAGTTGGTTAAATTGGTCTTCTATTGCTTGAGCAAATTCTACACCAGAAAATCTATTACTCAAACATAAGGTAATATCATTTGCTTCTATGGTGTAAGGTATGGCCAATAAGCGACCATTGGATACTGGATACCAGTAAGGTTGGTCATCGTTTACCCAATCAGCGGTGTAAACGATGTCGGCTGCATGTAATAACTCAAAGGTTGATTCTGTAATCGAAAATCCAGGTGTTAGCCAGCCTTTGGGTGTTTTACCTGTGGCTTGTCTCAGTAAATCTAGAGTTTTATTAATTATTTCAATTTCTGTTTCTTTATCCATGCCACTATGCCCAGTGGAGTTATTAATACCATGCGCCATTATTTCCCAACTATTTTGCTGCATGGCTGTCATTATCTCGGGATAAAGCATACAAATTTCGCCATTGACTGCGGCTGTTACCGGAATTTCTAACTCGGCAAATAATTCAAATAATCGCCAAATTCCTACACGATTACCATAGTCTCGCCAACTATAGTTCGCAATTTCTGGATGACTATTTAAATGAGGTTGAATCGCTGTTCCTAGTTTGCCAAATGTGAAGTGTTCTACGTTCATTACTACCCAAACAGCAACTCTGGCATCATTCGGTAATTTTAAAACCGGACGTTGTGCGATCGCTTGAAAAGACGGAGGCTGCATAATTAAAAATTAAAAAATTTGCTTTGCGTCTACTCGTTCAGATTTATGAGGTAAAGTCAGGTAAATTATTGGCTCTACTTAGAATGAATAAACTTCCATCTCCTCCACGTCCAATTCTTAAGTTTTCATCCAAGTAAGTAATGTCGAGGGTGGGAATTCTGTCAATAGGATTATTAGCACTCGATACCTTAAATGGGTTTAGTTGGGGTGTATGAATGCCAATAATCTTTTCAATTGATAAGTAGCGTTTGTCAAAATAGACGTTGAGGCGTTTATTCGCTACAGACTCTAAATCTTCTTTAGCTGGCTCAAAGCTAGCTGTGACTTTCACATACCCTGATAGTAGTCCAAGAGAATGTTGAACTTGAGCTAAATTGAAAAATAATTTGTTTGTCACATCAATCACTTGAAAGACTTTACCCAGCTTCAATCCTAATGGGAGGGAAGCTAAAGAACGAATTTCTCTAGCTGTAGAGTATTGGAGTTGCCATGCTCCATCTAACAAAGAAGTAGCATACAACAAAGGATATGGATTAGGGTTGACGCTTTCTAGTTCCGTCGTCAATTGTTCAATTTCTGAGACGGTAGTTTTGTCTAGCTTCAAATTAGTAATAGGCGAAGCATCGCCGTTAATTTGAATCTTCTCAAGTGAGGCTTGTAATTTTTCCTTCAAGAAAAGTTGATTGTTCAAGGGGTAAAGATTTTCCTTATTTTACTAACTCAAAAAATAAACGAACTCTTGTACAGACGCGATTAATGAGCCAGCGCGTTGCGGTGAATCAGCGCTGCGGAGAGAAGTTGCCATAGCGTAGCGAAGCGCGAGTCTTCTCCCAAGGGGAGACGCTACGCGAACGAGCGTTACGAGCGTCGGAGGGTAATTCGTAATTAAGAAAGTCCCATTTAGTCTAGGTTTCTGGGTTTGGATCTGTATCATTATTTTTGGGAAATGGTATAAGTAACGAACTCTAACTGAAGCGGTAATAAAACCAGCTACCGCAACAACTAACATCATTGCCTCAACACTGATATTTAATACACCTGATTTTTCAG
This sequence comes from Dendronalium sp. ChiSLP03b, assembly GCF_034531165.2. Lineage (NCBI taxonomy): Bacteria > Bacillati > Cyanobacteriota > Cyanophyceae > Nostocales > Nostocaceae > Dendronalium > Dendronalium sp. ChiSLP03b. Next base: position 28,804 of record NZ_JAVRBR020000008.1, read on the forward strand.
TTATTAATTCACCTAGTGCTGTCTAAATTAGGGGTGTAGCTATCTGTAAGGTATCACTGATGATTTGCGACTGCTGATGCTGCCGTTAGCATTTTTTCTTGGGCTTGCATTTCCAACAGTTCAGGTATTGTCACAAATCTATATCCCTGTGCCTTCAGACCCTCGATAATTACTGGTAAAGCCTTGACTGTTCGGGAACGGTTACCGCCACCATCGTGCATTAACACAATAGCCCCAGGCTTTGCACTTCTTAGTACATTTTTGATCATTGCTGGCACTGACGGCGAACGGCGTTCAGCGTCTCCCGACAATTCTGACCACATAATGACAGCGTATTTCTGATTTTTAGCGTAATCGGCTAATCCATTATGCAGAAAGCCACCTGGGGGACGAAACAGAGTTGTTTTCACTCCTGTAGTCTTGTAGATAACGTCTGCTGTATTCTCAATTTCACTAGCCGCAGTAGCTACGTCCATCTGACGATACCAATGATGCCATGTGTGGTTGCCAATTACGTCACCATCAGCTGCCACTTGCTTGGCAATCTGGGGATAATATTTCACCATTTGCCCAAGCATGAAGAATGTCGCTTTGATATGATTTTTCTTTAAAATCTCCAATACCTGTGCCGTATTTTTCGGACTAGGGCCATCATCAAAGGTCAAGGCAATGACTTTTTGGTTTGGTTTCAATTTCCCTTGATAAACAATTGTTCCCTGAAATGCTTTTGGTAATTCTAATGTCTGGTTTGTAGCTGGAGCAGTAGTCTCTATAGTTGCGCTCATCGTTTTACCTGCTGGCTTTTTAATTGCCAACATCTGGTTAAATCCACCTTTAGGTACAAGCATACTCAAACTTAGACCACTACCAGCAGTCACTAGTATTATTATTCCTACTTGAAAAATTTGAGATAATTTATTGGTAAACACATTAAATCTCCTGAAATATTGGTGATTAGTCAAGAGTTAGCAATTGTTAACCTTTTCTCCTACTTTTCTATCTTTCTATCTCTTAACTATATTCAGACTCTTTTGTAAATTAATATATTTGCCTCTCCTAGACTTGTCTGTTGAAGCCTACCTAAAATTTTTGTTCCCAGTTATCTAATTTTTACTTTGTTGTAGATAAATATATCTACTGCTAAAAGAAAAAAGAATAAAATACCTTGAAACATTCCAGCTAGTGCAGCGTGGCAGAAATATCTATCCAGTTGAAAAAGGTCAAAAAGCTGAATATATAGCTTTTTTCCCTTCTACCTTCTGCTTTCTTGGACTACCGAATGGGTTTAACCGACCAATAAAGGCGGCGATGATGGCGGTATAACCATAACCAGGAGAAATTGTCGGGCGTAGTTGACCTATAAGGCCTAGAACAAGCCTAGAACTTCGCACACTCCAGCTAATCCACCACTGATTAATAGAGTTAGCTAAATAATGCGATCGCTATTTATCCCAGCATATACCGCAGCCTTGGAACTGGAATCAACTACGCTCAGGCTGTGCGTAAACGTTCAATATCCTTGATTGGTGGCGCACCGAACATGCGGGAATATTCGCGGCTGAACTGTGAGGGGCTTTCATAACCCACCTGATAAGCAGCATTAGCCGCATCGGAGTTTTCCGCAAGCATTAGGCGACGCGCTTCCAATAGTCTTAATTGCTTTTGATATTGCAGTGGACTCATCGATGTCACTTTCTTGAAATGGTGATGGAAAGATGAAGCAGACATACTCGCCTGCCCAGCTAGATCCTCAACCCGCATCGGCTTTGTAAAATCAGCCTTGAGCCGTTTGATCGCCTCAGCGATGCGCTGCATGTTACTGCCAGATGTCGCAATCTGGCGGACAGCTTCGCCTTGTTCGCCCATTAAAAGCCTGTAATAAATTTCACGGATAATCATCGGGGCTAGGATAGGGATATCCTGCGGCGTATCCAAAAGTCGCGTCAGTCTGATCGCACAATCGATTAACGGTACATCGGCGTTGCTGACGAATAAACCTCTAACAGAGTTTTCTTTTTTACCCGTGCCGAGTCTGGTTTGGGCAATAATATCACAGAGTTGCACTGGGTCTAAATTCAGCTTGAATCCTAAATACGGTTTGTCTGGCGTGGCTTCTACAACAAATCCACTGATTGGCAAATCAACCGAGACAACAAGATATTGAGCCGCGCCATAACCATAGGTTTCCTCACCCAGTAACGCTGCTTTTTTGCCCTGAACGACGATGCCAACAATAGGTTCATAAACACCACAAATTGCCGTGGAAGCAGAAGATTCCCGCATAAATTCCAGCTGATTTATATCTGTTTTATGGGCACCGTTCCCCTTGCCGTCGGTGTGCCGAGCTACTAATGCCGCCAGTTCTTGACACTCATTGATGACCGCGCCGTGCTTCAATACTGCAATCGCCATGCTGGCTTCCTGACTGATTTAATCATTCTCATTCGCTCATTATAGAGAATATTTATCCCTCCACGAAGCATTGTTTTAGAGGATTAGGCAATAATCTGCGAGGTCTGTGCATTTAAAACCCCGCCGTCTAAACATATTATGAACACATCGAGGGAAACAGTGAAAAGATAAGGCAATGACGAAAGACAAGACAAAAATTGCATTGGTGACGGGAGCGAGCAGAGGGCTTGGCAAAAATACCGGTTTGACTCTTGCCAGAAAAGGCATTGGTATCATCGTGACGTATCATAGCAACCATGAAGAAGCCAAAAACGTCGTATCTTCTATTGAAGAGATTGGCGGTACAGCCGTTGCATTGCAACTAGATACTTCAAACACTAAGAACTTTGACGGTTTCGTGGGGCAACTCAAGCAGTCACTCAACGACAAATGGCAGACAGAGCATTTTGATTTCCTCGTTAATAATGCTGGTATTGGTGTTTATGCATCTTTTGCAGATACGACCGAGGACGATTTCGATCGCCTGATGAATATTCATGTGAAGGGCGTTTTCTTCCTGACGCAGAAACTTCTCCCTTTGATAAATGACGGCGGACGTATCGTCAATATTTCGTCCGGTCTTGCCCGTTTTGCCCTGCCGGGCTATGCGGCCTATGCAGCCATGAAGGGGGCTATAGAGGTTTTGACTCGATACATGGCCAAGGAATTGGGACAAAGACAGATCGCCGTAAATGTGGTGGCTCCTGGCGCGATTGAAACAGACTTCGCCGACGGCGCGGTGCGTGACAATCCAGAAATTAACAACTTCATCGCCTCGCAAACAGCTCTGGGCCGTGTCGGTCTTCCTGATGATATTGGAGGCGCGATCGCTTCTTTGCTATCCGAAGAAAACAGATGGGTAAATGCACAGAGAATTGAAGTCTCCGGCGGTATGTTTCTTTAATTCAAACCAACTTAAATAGAAAGGAAAATAACCATGTTAAATGTAGAAAATAAAGTCGTTATCATCACTGGAGCCAGTAGCGGAATCGGTGAAGCTACCGCCAAGCTGTTAGCTAAAAATGGGGCAAAAGTTGTTTTGGGTGCGCGACGCACGGAAAAGCTGGAAAATATTGTCGAGGATATCCGCAAGCAAGGCGGCATAGCAGAATTCAAAGCCGTGGATGTCGCTAATCGTGAGGATATGAAAGCGTTTATTCATTTTGCCAAAGACAAGTTTGGCCGCATCGATGTCATTTATAACAATGCAGGCGTTATGCCCTTGTCCCCGATGAATGCCCTGAAAGTCGAGGAGTGGGATAACATGATTAACGTGAACATCCACGGCGTGTTAAATGGCATTGCTGCGGGTCTGCCGATCATGGAAGCGCAAAGCGGTGGTCAGTTTATTAATACCGCATCCATAGGCGCGCATGTGGTAGTACCCACTGGCGCGGTCTATTGCGCGACAAAATATGCCGTTTGGGCCATATCCGAAGGATTGCGTCAAGAATCGAAAAATATCCGCGTGACAACAATATCCCCTGGTGTGGTTGAGACCGAACTCGGCTGTGATATCACGGAAGAGTCAGCAAAAGGCGCTTTGAAAGAATTCCGCAAAATCGCACTCACCCCAGATGCGATCGCCAGAGCTGTCTTGTATGCGGTGTCTCAGCCGGATGATGTCGATGTCAATGAAGTGATTGTCCGTCCGACGGCAAGCGCATTCTAGCCGTGGCAGGGCTTAGGCAATATCGAAATATTGGAACCATATCGGCTTGACAGCAGACAACAGATAATATCGCGTCCGGTTAAAGACTTATCATTAAGACCGCAGAGGGGGGGACACTTCCGTGCGGAGAGAAGTCGCCATAGCGTAGCGAAGTGCGAGTCCTCGCCCAAGGGGCGACGCTAAAAGTGACCGAGCGTCGGAGGGTCTCCCTCCAAGCGAACTTCGGAGGGTTCCCCCCGTTGAGGAGCTAGTGCGTTGGGGAGACAGCGTTGTGGGCGGGTTTCCCGACTTGTTCGCTCTTAGCGTTCCCGTAGGGTAGCGACTGTCGTCGGTTCTGCCGACTTGAAGCAACTGGCGTGAAAGTGTCCGTCGCAGAGGTGCAGAGGGGAAGGGTTTTCGGGCTTTCTGCATAAATTCGGGAATTATAACTAATTAGCCGGACTTGATATAATTTGCGATCGCCTAAAAAGAGAATAGAAGGCGATCGGGCGGTTTTAGGTTCAATTGAGCGCTGGATATGAATCCTGTTAAAAAATCACGGCGGAGCGCTACCGTTGTGGCTGGCTCCGGTACAAATTGCTGTAGCCTCAATTTCTGAAAAATCGGTGGATTGGGCTGAGGCTATTGTACAAAGGCTGAATGGCGCGTCTCTTGTTACAGATAGTTTTCCATCCGTGACCTTATTCCACAAATCATACATCTGCTGCTAATTTGGTATTTATAGTGAGTGAGTATAGAGAGCGATCGCCCAAATCGCTCCATTCTCAACTAATTAAGCCTGCAATGCTTTGAACCACTTATTTAAAACTGTATTGATGGTTTGTTTAATTTGATGTTTGCGATGCCACTTTTGGAAAGCCATTTCATACTCTTCGCCTTTAGCTTGAAAGGTATTCCAAATATCAAGCCCTACTGCCATTCCCCAAAATAGCAAAATATACAGCGACCAACTAAGAACGCCGCCACCGATGAAATCCACCAGTATTAAACAACCATTGACAATTGCATAATTGCCAAAACGCTTTCTAAATCTTGTGAGCCGATAACTATCAAATGCTTGCCGCTGTTGGATTTCGCTCTGTTGCGATCGCCAATCTCGTTCTGCTAGCTTTAAAGAATCAGGTGATATTTCTAACTCAGTAGCAATTTCTAACAGTAGCTCATAGGAAAACTCTTTATCTCGATCGTCAGCTTGACGGGCGATCGCTAGCTGAAGAATTTGTTGCACATCTTCTTGGCTGTAAGAACGCAGGCTCTTAGGTTCAAAGTCCGTCATAATTACTATCTCTTAGTGTTACTTTTAACAATAATTTGTCGCCCGCCAGCTGTAACACAGCTACACCACTATTAGTAAACTCTGCACTACACCAACACTAACAAATATAGATAGAGATGGATGTACGGGTTTCTTGAATAAAAAGATGAGGGAGACACAGGGATGCGGGGACAAGGTAGATAAGGAGAATTTCTTCATGCCCCCTAGCTTGAAAATAGGGACTGGGGATTAGAAAACTACTTCTTCCTCTGCCTCCTGCCTTATCCCAACGACAAATATTTATGCCAATCTTATTTAGCTACATCGCCTACTAAGGAAAAGAATAGAGCGATCGCCTGTTTGGGCTAGCTACTATAAAATATTCTTATGACTAAGTTTAATTTTTTGTGTCAACTCTTGTTGATTAATCGTAATAAATCCGTTACAATTATTTACGATAGAATAACCAGCAACTCATGTAAACCACTGTTAACGCCAACAAAATCATTCCCCATCACTTCGGCTACAGAACAAGAAATCCGCTACGCTGCATAGCGCTTCACATAGCAGTGGCTTAATCGCTCTGATTTGATTCTTGTGCAATTTTTTAAAAAATTTAGACTTCGGTATCTTCCATTGACATTTGGGCTTCTCCTACTAACCTCGGCTATTAAACCGAGGTTTTTTATTACCGAATAAACAAGTAGCTCAAAATCGCTAAATTCTAGTTGACTCTCTGTTCAGCAAACGGTGACAATTGCCTAGGAAAGATATTTCTGCGTCCAAGAGGAGTAAATTTATAATGTCCCGTCTGCTAACAGTGTTCGCGCAGCGATTTCTACGGTGTATTACCTTTGCAATATTTTTAACTCTAATTAGTAGTTTAATATTTCCTATTACTACTTGGGCTTCTTCTAACTTGGGAGTTGATAATGGTCATCTTAGTTCTTGTCCGGCCTCAAACAACTGTGTTGTGAGTCAAGACCCCGATGCCAAACACGCCATTGACCCAATTGCTTATCACGTAGACCGGGATACAGCACGAGAAATCTTACTAAAAGTTCTCGGCGTTGTTCCTCGTACAGAGGTTCTAGAACAGACAGATAATTACATCCATGCTCTTTCTAAAAGCCGCATCTTCAAATTTGTTGACGATTTAGAGTTTTATTTCCCTACTAATGAGTCAGTAATTCATCTGCGCTCTGCGTCTCGCATAGGAGACTCGGATCTTGGTGTCAATCGCAGGCGGTTGGAGCAAATTCGTCTAGCTATGCGCGATTTAAACATTTGATTTTAGCTTTGTAACAATCAGTTGGCTTATTTGAACGAGCAATCTCTAAAAAATGCCTGGAATCCTTTTTTCAAGAACCATTTAGTTATTGAAGCTAATTTTTTTGAGGTTATTTAATAAAATAACCCCTGTAGAAATTCAGGGGTTACACAAGTTTGAATTTGCAGTTTAGATAAGGGTCTAAGTCAGAAAAATCTTTACACCCTTAGATTCAGTATCAGATGAAATTCATCTCTATTGAGTTGCGAGGAAATTAGGTGAGCCAGTACCACCATTCTTACCAATAGCAGATATTTCTAAAAAACTGTCTGTGGCTTTGCCTTTACCATCATTAGCAACAGAGGTAAAGTCACCTGGATGTCCATTGGGAACGAACAATTGCGGGTGGTCGAAGGGCGCTTTTTCATACTTGACTCGCTCATCGGTAAGTGCTTCGAGGAAAGCCACCAGATGGTCTTTTTCGTCATCAGTGAGTTTAATATCACCAAGAGCTCCTTGCGGAAAGTCTCCGCGACGATTGTAGAAATCTACTACTTGCCGCAGCGTTAAATAGCCACCACTGTGGAAGTAAGGAGCTGTAAGTGCGACGTTACGGAGTCCTGGTGTCTTGAAACCTCCATCTATGACTAATAAGTCATTGGAACCAACTGTAGTGTTGGGTTCAGAACCAAGAAGCTGCTTGAAAGTCCCCAACAAAGCTAGTTGTGTTTCAGATAGTGGATTGCCAAACGGGTCATTACTACCAACACCAGGATCTTCTAAGGTGGGTCTAACGCCAATATTAAAGAAACCATTGTCAAAGAGAACTTTTAAATTAGGGACATTGATTATCCCGATGCGTTGCTGTTGTACAGCGCTAACTGAAGCAACAGAAAGTTCGGCTCCATTGTGGCAAACGGTGCATTGAGCTTTGCCTTCAAATAGTAGTTTTCCACTTTGTTGCTTCTCATTAAGAGCAGTTTTGTCTCCTTCTAAGAAGCGATCGAGTGGTGTATCGTCAGAAATGAGTGTGGACTCGTACATCTGCACCGCCAGCCCAAAGAATAACGGGAAGTTGTACTCCATGAGAGTGTACTCTTTTGTCTCTAAGGAGCGGTCTGGTTTATTGGCGAAAGTTCTGCTACCGTCAGGATTGACTCTGATAATGCGATTCGATTTCCACCACTCAGGTTTAAAAGCCTGAGCAATTAGTTGGTTGTAGGTTGCAGTTTGCAATCCGGGTTGTGGCGACCTACTTTCCGTAGCTAAAACGCTATCTTGCGGATCTACAATCTGTTTACCTAACGGTCTGAGAGGAAGTAACTTTTTCGCTAGTTTTCTGGGTAGTTTTTTACCCTTACCAGCGCTGTGAGTTTTTTTGTCAATTGTGCCGAACTTATCACCAATTTCTTCAAAGGTGCGACCATCAGCAGACATCTCAAAGGAACTGAGTGGCGGGCCGACAGCCTGGGATGCTAAAGATGAATGATTGAGGCTGACTTTAACAAATTCGAGGTGACTTGGAGTTGTTGCCTTGACGACCGAGGCGTTGGGGTCTCTTAACCCGAATTCGTTGACTCCATTGAAGATTTCTTGCGCTCTTCCATCCCAGAAGTTGCGGAAATTAAATACTGAATTGATTACAGTTGGTGTGTTGCGCGGCTCAACGCGACGCACATTTGTACCCCCGACATTAAACACTGGGTCTGGTATAGACTTTACTCGATCTTCGGCCTTACCGGGTATGACATCTACAAACTCGCTATTGAAGATACCTTGAGAGGAAACGACATCGTTACGGTCAGATATCACGGTCGATTTGTCATTTGGGTTCGATAGCTGGTGGAAGGGAAAATCTTCTGGCTTTAGCTGGTAATTAGGTGCCCCGCCAACATTAAAAACTGTATCTGGGTTTGCTGTGCGATCGCTATTTATCTGCAACAAACCAGGAGCAATTTGATTTTTGGATCTGTTATCAGCACCAGCATGGAAGTGGCAACTTGCACAGGCTGTCACGCCGTCGCTACCAACTTGCATATCCCAGAACAGTGCCTTTCCTAATTTGATGGCAGCTAATTTGTTAGAGACAAACTCTGTGAGATTATCAGGTTCTGGAACTGTAACTGTTTTCAGCGAAGCTAAGGGTCGTGATATAACCTGCGCTGACACAGTATATCCAGCTAGGATGGCAACTATTACAATGGCAGCAATTGTTATTGCCTTTGAGAATCTGGATATTTGTCGGTGGGGTTTAACAGTGTTAAATCTCCACCTTTTTCGCAATCTACTTTTTGAGGTGAGTAGCAAGTACATGAGTAAGCTTGTAAAAAGCGTTACTAAACTTATGAACGCTATAATTCCCATGTTTTTTAGGAACAAAAAACACTTATATGAATGAAACTGATTATACAGAAAGTTGTTAGCTTGATACTAGATATATATAATTTTATTAATTTATTTCAGTACCGCTAGGGGACTTCCAGAAATTAAATTATTCAATTGTAAGAGCGAAGACGATTGTGAGATTCTTCCTCCCCTGCTCCCCCTGCTCCCCCTGCTTCACGGCAGTTGCTACAACGCGGGGAACCCGCGCAACGCACTGCCTCCCCTGCTCACCAAAGCGATGGGATATTTTTTTAGTTGGAAATCCCTAGGCTTCTGCTTACGGAGACGCTACGCAACTGAGCGTCACCCATTCGGCGAAATCTATGTAGGAGGCGATCGCCGTGTTAAATAGCGGAGTTCAGGCGATCGCTTGTTTGAGCGAATAAGTGCGTCTTTGCGTTTCTTATTTAATTCCTGTAAGGGTGCTGCCGCGGCAGTAACCCTGCTCACTCCTCACGCTTTGACTTCATCAGCAAAATTGCTCCAACGCACAAAGTGAAATGGGCCAGCTATAGAACCCCACAGACGCTCATCGCTTTCAAAATCTCGTCCCCGATCGAGGCTGAGAAATTTTTCAGTGTCAATCTCAAATTCATTATCAAGATAAGTGTTTTTACCATTGCGAACCACGATGCAACCTTTACCAGGTTCAACTCTGCCTTTGAAACTATTTCCTGTCCACTCTACAATCATGTTACAACCGGGCATTTTCTCCAGTTGGTCAACAGATAGGTTTTTGAGGAGTTCGAGGTCGCGGGATGCACCGTAAAACTTTTGTTCTTCCTTAAGATTGTAGTGTTCGATAACAATGTGGTTTTCTAGCTCAATCAACTTCATTACTCGCATTCGGTAGGGTTGACTGAGCATATAATCATAAGCTTGTTCGAGAAACAAGCTAACCCCAGATAACAGTTCTAAAGGAAGAGGACGGATACAGACGCGAATGTGGGCATACAAAGGTGGATTTTCAAAGGCTTGTTCTTGATTGCTAAAATCTGCTGCCATCCAGCGAGCTAAAGTGACAATATCCGTAGAATGAGTCATTAAATACGATTGACCAATTGCTTGAAAATTATATGGGAGTATTGTAAAGCTTGGAAATCAACAATGGGGATAATTACCAATGTTTTATGCGTCAAACAAATTGGCAGTTAAAGTTGTTAGGCATAGGCATAATTACCAATGTCTTATACTCAATGCCTGATTACCACCAATGAAACTTACTCTAGGTAAGGTAAAGTACCAATGCTACGGCGCTTAATTGTTACTATTGTCGCTATACTTTTTAGCAGTTCTTTGGCTTTAGCAGAGAGTAAAAAGCCAGAAGAACTCGATAAATTTCCTCCCAGCCCATTAGAAATTACTACACCCGATCCACTGCTGCCAACTTTAAGCAATAACCAGCAGTTAACTCTTGGAGACCAACTAAACCTGGAAGTAGCACTGAATGAGTTGAATCAACAAGCAGCGGCGAAACTGCAAGCAGGGGATAAGGTAGCAGCGTTTGAGATTTGGAACCGAGAACTACGCTTGCGGCGCTTTTTAGGTTCATTAGCAGAGGTGCAAGCACTATCGCGCGTAGGTGCGATCGCCTGGAATGAAAACGATCGCCAAGAGGTATATTACATTACTCAACGATTGCAAGGCATTCAAAAGCAGGCACAATTACCCAAAAATGTTGCCCAAAAAAGTGTTGACATGGAACTGTTGCGATCGCTGGGTGAAGCTTACCAAAAAGTGCGATCGTTCAAACCTGCCCTAGAAGTTTATAACCAAATTTTGACAGTAATGCGACAGCAGCAAGATGAAGTAGCAGTAGTACAAACTCTTCAGACGATTGGGGAATTGAATCTAGCTTGGTTTGATTATACTCAAGCTGCTACCACCTACGAGGAATTGTTAAATTTAGCTGCTTCTAAAAGCGATCGCCCCAATGAGTTAGCATACTTACAACAGCTAGCTTATATTTATAAGCAGGGAAAACAACCACAGCAAGCAGTAAATGTGCTAGATAAGCTAGCAAAAATTTACATAGATGAAAACAATCTTACTAAAATACCAGAATTAAAACTGGCGATCGGCTCAAATTATGAATCCTTAGCAAAGCAGAATCCTAGTTTACTGCGAGAAGCTTTTAACAATTATCAAGAAGCTTATACTACTGCTTGGCAATTGCAAGAGTATACCCGTGCTGGTGAAGCGTTGCAGAAATTAATTGCGCTATATCGTTCTCAAGGCCAAATAGATGAGGCTTTACAAACTAGTCAAATTCTCTTGGAAACCCAAGAACGAGCCGTCAACTTTTACGGACTGATGCAAACCTATGACCAAATAGGGCAAATTTATCTAGAACGCAAAGAGTATCCTCAAGCACGAACAGCCTTTCAAAAAGGTTTAGAAATGGCGCAACAACTCAAACTTGAAGAAGCATATTTCACTCAGCAGATTGAAAAATTACCGGAAGCTGATTTTTAGTTAGGAGGCAGGAGGCAGGAGGTGAGGCAGCGCGGTCTTGGGGAGCCACTGCGTTGGGCGGCTTTGCCGACTTGTTCGCTGAAAGTGTTCCCGCAGGGTAGCAAGTGGCGTGGTTTCCCCCATGAGCGACTGCCGTTAGCGCAGCGTTAGCGACGCAGGAGCGTCACCCGAAGGGCAGAAGGCAGGAGTGAAGAATTATCTACCTTGTCCTCCTGCTTTCTCTAATATCTATTTGCTAAAAGCATCCTTGATATTATCAACAGCTTTTTCAACAACATTCTTGGTGTTGTCTACTGCTTCCTTTGTCCGAGATGCATCTTCGTCTGCTCTTTGCTGAATTCGAGCCGCATCTCTTTTAGCTTTGCGCTCTGCAAAACTACCGTTGTCTGTTGCTTCGTCAACTTTAGCGGCATTTTTATTTGCAGTTCGCTTAACTTTGTCTTTCGTATCTTCGATGAAACCCTTGGCTCGTCCTGCATCTTCACTAGCTTTGCTTTTTACTTCATTGCCTGCATCTGCTAACAGAACCGAGTTGGCAGAGGGATTAGCCATTGCTGAGGTGTTCGAGAAAAATGCACCCTGCCAAACGAAAGCGATCGCTAACAAACAAAATAAAGTTGTAGCCATCCAGCGTCCTATAGTCGAAAGCCGTTGCATAAAGTAATTGTGTTTCATAGAATACAATCTCGATTAGATTTAACATTCTCATATTTACTTCATTTGGCTTATCAGCTATATCGTTCCCCGGACAGAGGTTTTTTCATCAAAAGTTATTAGATAAATTAGGTCTTTCAATAGATTGAACGAACGAACATCATGTACTTATGGATGAGGGAAGCGATCGCCCAATATGTAAGTGAAATGCTAGGCGATCGCCAAACTATCAACTCTAACAGTTAGCTAATTAATCTAACTGCTGCAAAGTCTACCTCATTTGCTGTTTCTACAAGTTGGTAGAGTTTATCTTCAAATTTTGCCATACATGCAGACCAGTCGAAATCTATAATAGAGGGACGAGCTAGCCGAGTCATATCTGCTTTTAAGTCAGGATTTTCGAGAATTGCAATCACTTTTTGAGCAAAATCTTTTGGGTTATTAGGTTCAGCTAAAAAGCCGTTGCGACCAGGGAAAACTTGCTCTGAAGTTGAGGGTGCAATTACTGCAACTACTGGAGTGCCAGAAGCCAGAGCTTCATTATTTGTCGTGCAGAAGTTTTCGGTGGCAGAGGGGTTAACAAATACATCTGCTCGTGCAAACCACCCCAACAATTCTGTACCGTGAGACTCACCCCAAATAGTCACACCAGAGGCAAATTTTTGAGCGCGCCGACGGATTTCTTCATTTAAAGGCCCGCTACCAACAATAACTAAATGCACATCAGGAATTTTGGCAGCGATGAGCGGATATGCATCTAGAAGTTGGTCAACATTCTTTTCCGCAGTCACTCGCCCGACAAATAAAATAGTTGGTCGGCGATCGTCGGGAATTGGATCGTAACTGATATTTCTTGGGTGAAATTTTTCGCAATCAATACCTTGATAAGGAAGATATTCACTACGTTGAGATTTCAAGCTTGTATACTTAGCAAGCTGTTCTCTAGAAGAAAAGAAATTAGCGTCGTAAGATTCGCTGAACTGCTTGATGAAAATCGGAAGAATCGGGTGAAGAAGGCTGAAGAGAGAATCTCCTAAGTAATATCTGATATAGGCAACGATATCGGTATGGAAAACAGAGATGATTGGAGTGCCTGTGAGTTTGCCATATTCAGCCCCCACAGCACGACCGTAACCTTGGAGGAAAAGTGAGTAAAATCCTCTCATTGCTGGTGCTTCTTCCACTACCACAATATCAGGCTGGAAATCAGACAACAATTCTGTATCGCTCCAATGCCGATAGTGTAATGGTTCGGGAAGAGACTTATAAAATATTAGGGGCTTAGTGGGATATGCAAAAGCAGAAAAGTTGGGATACTGCTTAAGTTCTACTAATCCTGGTACGCAACGGTTTCGTACTTCTTGAGGAAATTTATCGTTGATTTCTGGATGGATAAGAAAGACTTCATGCCCCTGCTGTAATAACCAGCGAACTCGTTGGTGTACTGCTACTCCTACCCCTGATAAGAATGGAGCATACACGCCCGTAATAATTGCAATGCGAAGTGATTGTTTTTTCATAATTCGAGGAAATCTTTCATGAAAATGCTGGTTTGCGATTTAGGACTTACGCAGCAAATCTTTCATGAAAATCCTGATTTCTGTATCTATTATGAATTGATACAGTTGGATTTAGGACTTACGCATTGACAAATAGTAACGATTCTAGATTACAGAGTGTATGTTTTTCGTCCTGCAAGAACTATTAAACATCAAACTCTTCAGCCGAAATTCCCCCTAATTAATTTCTCTAAACTTTGTTATCCATGTACAAACATCTTGGCAATTCAAGTTTGACAAGGATTTAGTTTTTGGCTAATGAATGAGATTAGCTACCTAATCATATAATTACTGAATATAGCTTGAGAAGGTTTAGGAATATTAAAGCCTTCTAACTGATGTTTTTTAGTGCGTATAGCAATCCTATCTCCTATCTGATTTGTGAAAATTACCTAGATCCAATAAAAGAGAGATAAGTAGGTAGGTAAAAATTCATAACTACGTAATTGCGAGTGAAACTAAGCGATCGCATTGGTTACGAAATTTTATATTTCGTTGTATAGCTAGATTTATTTATACCAACCTACTTAGAGAATTTCACGAATCATTGAGAATTGCTATTTTCTTCATAAAAGTACTACTAAATAGTACTTTTACCAGTTGTAAACATTAGGTCAAAGAGAAATTTTGCTATCAATAGGTTGATCCAACAGATCGTAAGGATGGTATTCTACTAATCGGATATTCCAAGGGCCTTGAATTCGATAGACAATACCACGCCATTTAACTGTTGATATCGATATAGAAGACAGCATTGCTATTCCATATACCCACTGAGTTAGGGGTATACCAATTAACATTTTTGCTACTGTGGCAACTGATAATTTTGTGACTGGCTGACCTTGAGCGCGAATTACTTGCTTTACCCCTTGCTCTAGAATCAGCATTAGCAAGAGTAATCCTAGAGTATAGATGCCATAGCCACCCAATAATTGAACCGCAGTATCCCACTGTCCATCTCCTAACGCCATCAGAAACAATACTATGACTGCGGTAGGAAATAGGATACTAGAAACGGCTTCACTCACTAAAGCTAACCACCGGGGATGATAGAGTCGAGAGTAAAGTACTAAGCGTTTGAGATAGTCTATTAAGCCCAGTAAATCGCATTCTTCGCGGTTGAGCATAATTAGTGAAGGCACAAATTTGACCCGCATCCCCTGTTTTTTGAGGATGTTGTGCATCATCATATCTTCGCCGAAAGCTTGTCCCCACTTGTCTAGCAATCCTGTTTGTTGAAGGACTTCTTTTTTGACTGCTAAAGTCCCACCCCAAGGAATACCGAACAGATACATCTGCACGATAGTAGATCCGTTACCTAGATAGCGTACTAAAGAACCCCAATAGTTACCTGTCGGTACATACCAACGATTACCCGTTGTTACCCCAACTTTTGGATCGGTTAAAGGACTAACTAATTCACGCAGCCAATTAGGATGGACTATTGTATCTGCGTCTACTAAAGCAACCACCTTATAAGAATCGTCCAAGTCTGAAACAGCCTGTATTAGGGAACTACATTTGAGACTACAGTTGTGGCGGATGATCCTCAAATGGCTGATTTGGACGTTGGTTGCTCCTAGTTCGTTGATGGTATTGCTGGCAATTTGCCAAGCAGGGTCTTCTTGACTATCAACGATCAGCTTTAAATCGTATTTTGGGTAGTTCTGCTTTAACAGCGCCTGCAAGCAGTTGGGCAGAAATGGGTCAGCTCCACGTAGGCAAAGAATCACCGCCGTTTTGGGTAACTGCTCATCGAGTAATACATTTTTAGGACGCGATCGCAGGTACAACAAAAAGACAAATGTGATACATGCCTGAATCGCCAGCCAACCCACCAAAGACTTAAACAGGAATATTGTTAACTCATTCATTAAATCTGAGGAGGATGAGGGGACAAGGAAGACAAGGAGGACAAGGAAGACGAGGGGGATGAGGGGGATGAGGAGTTAAAAATTCTCCCTCTACTTCCCCAGCCTCCCCAGCTCCCCCTGCTCTCTTCTAGGGGTCGAGGGAATATTTTAAGAAAATGTCGATCTTTGTATTTTTGTTCACCACAAAGCTGGCATCACGAAACTTTGGTGTACCCGTTAGCATTGAGACAGTGGGATTTTTGGAAAGTCCAAAACCTTCTTTGGGAATACCTAAAAAGTCTGTATTGAGTTTGCGATCGCCGTTTTGATCGTCCACTACTGCTACTGCGTAAGTTCCAGGCTTCAAGCCAGAGAAACTCTTGGTTACAGAATTACCTACAATCTTGGCACAGCCACTTTGAACTTCGCTGGTATTCTTCATCGGAAAGCCTTTTTCACCAGCATAAATTCTGAAGCAAATTTCACCTTTTTGGTGACGGATGCCATTCACTGAAATAGTCAACTTTGTGATAGGTTCTGCATTTGCAACTTGAGAACAGCTAATGCTTAATAAAGTCACCAACAGAAGATGACGTACATGAGATATTTTCAACATAATTTTGTACTTCTCAATCAAAAATTTTGTTTTTTTGACATTCAAATAATCAGTAACAGCATCTGGCTAGTTGATACAATTATTTCCAGTAATTTGCTGTTTTTTGATTAACTTCTTCTGCCAACGTTTCGATAGCATTTGAGACACTATAATTCAATCTTGTAGCAGAAGATATTCTGTGCCTTTTAACTGTCGATATATGCTGATATGGCAACATATCCGCTCATATAAAGTCAGTGGCAACATCCATATAAAAAGTGTATACTCCCATAACATTCTCCAATGAGGAAGCAGAATCTTTCCCTTTTTTGCTGAATCAAACCAAACTGTATACGCGTAAAAATCAGGTAAAGTACTCAATGAGTATTGGGCATTGTTGTGAGTAAACAACATATAATTCTGAGATAATTAACTCAAAATCTGTAAAAGTCTGAGCTAAAAGTGAATCTAGCGCTACTCGGATAAATTTTTCGCCATTGTATACAGGTAATCCTATACTCAACCTGGGTTGCTTATTGCTAATAGGAAATAATTTTCCTGAAAATCAGCGGACTATTTAACTAGTCTTTGGATATCAGTTTTTTGTAACCATTCCTGTGTAAGACGCATTCCTACTTCTAGGTCAATTCTTGGTTTGTAATCTAATAAACTCTGTGCTTTGGCAACAGAATAAGCATGTGGACGAGTCATAAAATCTACAGATTCTGGGAGAATATCAGCTTTTTTACGAAAAAGTTTTTGTCCCTGATGACGTAGCCTTAGAAACAACTTCATTTCATCTTTTGGTAGAGACATAGGAGCAGGTAAACCTTCCATTGCGGCTAAACGCATGAAGTACTCTTTCCAAGAAGTGTCTTGTCCATCGGTGATATTAAAGATTTCTCCGTAGGTTTCTTTTTCTATAGCTAGAAAAATGGCATCAATAAGATTGTCTATATAGACGTGATTGATTACTCCTTTACCGTCGTTGGCATAGGCAAACAATTTTTGACGCATCATTAGAATTGGTCTGACTATCCAAGGAATACTTCCAGGGCCGTAAACATCGCCAGCGCGAATGATGATGATGCCAAAATCAGGAGGAACATTCAGCGGTAAAAGTTCGGCTTCGGCTTCTATTTTTGTCTGACAATAGGGATTATTCTCATCAGAGAGTGGCCCGGATTCGGTGATGCCATCTACATAATTAAAGCCATAGACCATAACACTGGAGAGATGCACGAAGGTTTTAACACCAGCATTTTTAGCAGCTTTAGCTATATTGACTGTGCCACCAACATTGATTTCTCGAAAATGCTTTAATGAGCCAGCTTCTTGGGTAACTTGAGCAGTGTGTAAAACAATATCTACTCCCTGACAAATCTTCAGTGCAATAGCGGGGTCGGTAACATTGCCAATAATCACCTCAGCACCCAAATTTTGGGCTTCTTTGTCGCTAGAAGTTTGCAGTCCACGAACCTTCATTCCCTGCGCTATGGCTAACTCGGCTGCACGCAAACCGATAAATTCATCAATCCCGGTAATCAGGAGGGTTTTGTTTTGCAGATTCATAGAGCAGAGGTTACACTAATTTTGGATTTTAGATTATAAGTCTTCAGTACAAGGCTGTTCCAGAAATTTCAATAATACTATCTATGTCAATTTTGTATTTTTAGTAAAATTGAATTGTTCCTGGTTTTTGTACTAGTAATTGTTGATTGTGTGCGATATATTTTTGCTTTGGTATTCAGGAGCTAAAAGCTGAAACTCAGGAAATATAGTTATTCTGATACCAAATTCGGTTAATTGGTTACAGTTCAAAAATCTCTGCAACCCTGCGTCTTTGCGTCCTCTTGTCTCATATCTTTTAACTCATTAACCAAAAGTATCTTGCAGCAATCGCATATTTACAGCATATTTCAAGGAGCGTGAAGTACATAAACTTTGTCTAAAAGCCAGGGATAAAGCTTGTTTTACTTCTAAATTATGACTTCTGAACGGCAGTTACTCCACTTGGGAAGACCCCAAGACCGCACTGCCTCCTCCTGACTTCTAGAAAATATCAGCTGGGTCTGCGGAACGGAGTTTATTGATAGCAAGTGCCCCAGATGTTATACATATCAAAACTGCTGATATGAATACTAGTACCGCATTATTAGCAGTCATGACAATTGGTAATTTAGTGGCTTTCATTGCAAAATCATATAAAGCTATAGAGACGATAAATCCCGGTATATAACTTAATAATGCCAAGATTAGTGCTTGTTGAAAGACCACATTTAATAAATAGTTATTGGCATATCCAATAGCTTTTAAAGTAGCGTAAGCAACAAATTGAGTAGCAATATTGCTGTAAAGAATTTGATAGACAATGACTACACCAACAACAGAAGCCATTGTCAACATGAGATTCAAGATAAAACCAATAGGCGTTCTATCAGACCAATATTGTTTTTCAAAATTAATAAATTCTTGGCGAGTAAAAACTTGAACATCATTAGGTAAACTTGTTTTCAAATTTTTCAGAACTTTGTTAGCATCAACACCAGATTTGAGAGTTATGACACCAATATCTATCTTTTCTGCCGGACGAGTATTGGGATTTATCCTCAAAAAAGTTGAGTCACTGACAATTAAATTGCCGTCTACACCAAAGGAAGGGCCTAAGCTGAATAAACCTCCCACTCTGACTCTATAGCCAAATGGGGCATCAAAGGGAAATATTTCAATTGTCTGTTCAGTGTCTCCCTTGTCAAAATTTGCGGCGATGGGGCCAAACTCTGGTCGCGAATTCCTGTCAAAAAGCATGACATCGGGAATTTTGAGTTTGTCTAAGTTTTGCTCAACTTCAGGTATATCCATCACATGTCTTCCTGGATCGAACCCAATCACATATATTGAGTATTTCTCTCCGGTTACAGGATTTTTCAATTTTGCAAATTGCAAATACATGGGGCTAACTGACTCTACACCATCAAACCCCAAAGCTTGGTATAATCGAGTCCGCGAAAAGCTTTGATTTGAGGTCAAAGATTTATATTGAGAACTGACTAAAAATAAGTTACCTCGGAGGCTCTGATGCACTGCGGTTGCGCTAGAATAAAGAGCATCTTGAAAACCGAGTTGCACAAACATTAGCAGGACAATAAAAGCAATCCCAGCTATAGCCACTAAAAAGCGAACTTTTTGTTGGGCTAGTTGTAGCCATGCTAAAGGAATCTTAAAATTCATGGATTTAGTTAATAGTTGTTATTAGCCCACAGTCCATAGTCCATAGTAAAAAGAAATAATTATTGACTATTGACTATTGACTGTTGACTTTTGACTATATCTGAATTGCGACATCCACCTGTAAATTGGTCAAACGAGCCACCCGTTCACTATCTGCGGGATTATCGATGGATATTTTTACCTCAACTATTCTGCGGTCTGTGTCTGAGTTGGGGTTGAGGCTGAAGATACTTTGTTTGTCAACTTGCCAGCCAATTTCGCGCACAGTTCCTTGTAATTTTCCTGCAAATGCAGTGCTGGTAATGAAAGCTTTTTGACCTATACGCACGTTTTGCACATCGGTTTGATAGACTTCTGCGATTACATTCATTTGCGATGTCTTGCCGATCGCAGCAAAGCCAGTGCTACTGATAACTTCTCCAGTTTTGGCATGAATTTTCAAAATTTTGCCATCTATGGGAGATTTAATATAAGCTAAATTCTGGTCTGCTTTTGCTTGTTTGATAGCAGTTACAGCACTCCTGACATCGGCTTGTGCTAAGTCAACATCAACACTACGCACTTCTTGAATGCTGTTGAGTTTAGCTTTAGCTTCCTTTTGCTGTTCTTGGAAAGTGTTCTGAGTCCGGCTGAGGGTGGCTTTGGCTTCTGTTAACTGCTGTTGTGTTGTCTTGAGTTGTAAAGCTTTGGTATCTGCTACAGAAGCTGCGATCGCACCTTGTTTAAGTAACTGCTGATATCGCTCATTCTCGGTTTGAGCATTGTCTACTTCAGCTTGGATGCGGTTGATTGTTGCTTCTTGAGTTGCAACGTCTCCTTTAAATTGCGATTCTAAACTCGCGATCGCAGCTTGTTGAGCATTAATATCTCCCGGTTTAGCCCCAGACCTTACCTGTGCTAGTTTGACTTTGGCAATTTGCAGTTTGTCTAACGCCTGTTCTAAAGCTGTGGTAGCGCGATTATAATCTTCTAAATACGCCAATACTTGCCCCGCCTTCACCTTATCTCCTTCCTTCACCAACAGTCTTTCGACTCGGATACCGTTAGTGGAACTGGGGGCAGATAAATTCGTAACTTCGCCTTCAGGTTGCAAACGTCCCAAGGCAGTCACAGCAACTTTGACAGGAGTAGCCTTGGGGGGATTGGCTGGAGGAGCCTGAACTTGAGGGCGAAACTTGATTGGTGAAAAACTATAGAAAGATATGAGTCCGGTAGCTAAAGTAATAGAAGCTGCCAAAAGCAATTGCCACCGACCTGGGGATTTTTTGAATAACCGGCTTTCTTTGTTGACTGCCATATTTTTATTCCAATTGTGCTATGCCAGGAGACAGCCTAGATGGCTATATAAGTTACTTGCAATAGATTCGTCCGCAATTAACCAAGAATACTTTTCCTCTGTCGTTTTACCTTCGGCAAGCGGACATTTGAGTTAGTGCTATGTGAATGTTCTACGCCTTTCCAGCCGCCAAAAGTTACTGGTTTGGTGGCAAAATCAATGGTGGCGTTACTGCAAATCCTCTTCAGTTTTATCCTAATTTGACATTGAATCAAGTATCGTAAAATACGATAGCGCTAGTCAGAAACTTAAATCTCAAAAGAATGAAGCGCCAATAAAAATGCCTTGGAAAAACTTGGATAAACTGTGTCCAAGTATGGCAAAAAACTTTGATATTGTCAATCAATTTATTGTTAAATGATGACGGATGACGGATAACAGATGACTATCAATGGTCTACTGGAGTCAATGTGCAGTTGTTTTGATGTAACAACTTAATCTAGCGGTTTTGTTATTATCAACTGATTGCTATATTCTCAGTTGTGTACCATAAGACATTTTCATCAACTTGTTCCGTAAAGAGTTCCCAGTCTCTAATCCCCAATTGAAACTTTTTAGCTGTATCTTAGTCGTATTGTTGGTGTTTTGACTAAACGCACTGAAGAATAGTAATTATGCCTATAGTGCCCATAGACCAAATTCAAATTGGTTCCAACCGCCGATCGGTTAAAGGCGAAAAAGTAGACGAGCTGAAGGAATCAATTCAGGCTAATGGTCTGTTGAACCCGATTACGGTAGATCAAAAGCTGAATTTGATTGCCGGATTACATCGGCTGACAGCTTGTAAACTGTTGGGGCTAGAGGCAATTGAGTGTAATATTGTTAACTATCAAGATTCTGACCAAGCTCGTTTGGCAGAGATTGACGAAAATTTAATCCGCAATGAGCTAGAACCGCTAGAGCGTTCAGAACTGTGGTTGGAACGAGATCGAATTCTGGAACGTATGGGACTGCGGGCAAAGGTGGGTGATAATCAACATACCCTCAAAGCTGGTGAAATGATTTCACCACCTAAGAGAACTGTAGAGTTAGCTAGAGAAGTTGGATATTCTGAACGCACCTTCCAGCACGGCAAGCAGATTGCTAAAAGTATTCACCCAGCAGTTAAACAGCTAATTAAGGGTACGGCGATCGCTGATAGTCCTACAGCACTATTGAAGGTGGCTAGGGCTGGTAGTAAAGAACGCACCTTAGCCGAAGAGGCACAAAAGGCTTTGGAGTTAGCCCAAGCGAAGGGAGACGAAGAAGAAGCAGCACGGCAAGCTAAACTGGTTGCTGACTTCAAAGCTAAGCAAAAAGAGTTACAGATGCTGGCACATAAAAGTGCTATGGCCCAAAAAGAAACTAAATCGGCTCTCAAGAAAAGCCAACGCCAGCCAGAACGATTAATTGAGCAATCTGCAACTCTTCCAGCACCCAAAGTCAAAGTTGGTGAAGAATGGTTGCTGGGTCGGCATTTAATATATTGTGGCAATACTGCAACTCCAAAATTTCGGAAACTGCTGCCCTCAGATGCGGCGTTGGCGATCGCTACCCTTTCCCCTACTTGGGAGCATAATTACTTAATAGATGAAGCTAAGATTGTAGCTGTGCTGCGTTCAGAAGGGCATATTTATGAATTTTACAAACATAATCAGATGCCCTTTCAATATGAATTAGTCCTAGGCAATGTTTATATAGGAATTTTTTCTCATCAATTCATACCTAAACCCCAAACACCAATTAATGCTGAAGGAATAGAAGGAATCGTCAACTACCTAATAAATTTGTATACTAGTCCGAATAATTTTGTGATTGCCCCATTTATGGGACACGGTGAAATCCTCATTGCTTGCGAAAGAATGGGGCGTATCTGTTTTATTGGGGATACTCATCCAGAATTGGTCAGTCGCGGGATTCTCCGGTGGCAGAAATGGGCGGGAAAGCAACCAGTACTAGGGTCTGGGGATTAGGGAGACAAGGAGAATAACTCCAGCCTTCAGCATTTTAATTGCTGACTTTTATTGTCCAATAATTATGATATGTGTATCTATATCTGATACTAAATTGGAATAAGAATAAGTATAAGTATTATTTGTTTTAGATTTTCGTAACACGCATTTGGTAAAGACTTTTAATCCTCAATCCCAAATAAGTAAGTACGCGAATATTATTAAACAATAAAATACCCATTTGTGAAACTTAATTAGGAAGCAAATCTCACCTTCTGCCCTATCTTTTTCCTAAGGTGGCCGCTACGCGTAGCTTGCTTCCCCGCAGCTAATACCAATTCGTAATTCGTAATTCGTAATTCGTAATTAAGAAAGTCCCATTTAGTCTAGGTTTCTGGGTTTGGATCTGTATCATTATTTTTGGGAAATGGTATAAGAGCGAACGGGTGATGCTCCTGCATCGCTAACGATGCAAAGCCAAACCACTCCGGTCTTAGGTTTTCCCAAGTAGAGGAAGTGGCATCCAAGACTGCTTCATTTCTGCCTTATAATTATGAGTATTTATATTTATTTTTTGATTCATAAAGACAGTTTTAAATCTGTAACTTTTTTATCAGATAACACATTAGACCTCTTGCATAAATCCTTAAAGTGTCATGTTAAGCAAAGCGACACATTGGGTGAGATTCTTCACTACACTACGTTTCGTTCAGAATGACATTCCTAATTTCTTGACTTTTGCAAGAGGTCTATTATGCAATCGAAATCTTTGTGATTGATAACAAATCATTGGTATGTTGTTTATGAGGCACTATTTTAAAAATTAATATTTGCTTTAGAAATAACTAATTATCACTAGTAATTGATTTATATTCAAAATTCATCAAAAAACATTTCCTAATTATGATGTTCTGCTGAAAAATCAACACTGATAGTCATGCTCTGCAATTTATGTATTTATTGAATGCTTACTTTAGTGCGAATATCTTTGTAAAGTCTTCTAAATTAGGAAAAAATTAATGTCGTAGGTATTATTAAGTCAAGTATTAGAGACTATATTTTCGTCAAAAAATATACTTATTTACTATGTTTTATTCAAATTTTGTATCAGCAAACAGCTAGCCTTTTTCTGAAATTAATTTAAAGGAATGATTTAGTTTCTATAAAGTATGCTAGTCTTTTTATTAATTCAGACGTTTCAAAGCGGCAAGGAAAATTAGTTATTTGATTGAACGTAAACAAACAAAAACTAACCTCAACCGCATTAGCATCACCTCACAAGTCGTCAAGGATTGTTTCAGAAGATTGCATAAATTAAGAGTAAATGAGATGTGTTTTCTGTAACGAACTTGTCAACTCTTCTTGGTCAAATTCCATAAACTATATTATCCTGGACGTTGAAACTGGCTATGGCATTTATCAAGATACAGAACGTTGTCATTAACACCAGCTACGTTGTTGCAGTTAAGCTAGATACTCAAAGTAGTTCGGGAGAAAAAAGCGTTTCTGTCCTAATAGCTACTCCTAAGTTTTCATTGTTCCAGTGGGATACAATTGCTCAAGATATTTGCCATTACGAATGGATTGAATTTACTGGTCAAGCAGCCAACGCACTCCAAGACTATTTTACCAGTTTTAACAACGTCATCGACCTGCTGCCACAATATCAAGAGTCGAGCGCTGTCTGAATTATGAAGTATAAAATTTTATCCTTCATCTTTTATCCTTGTCGTGTGGTGTTTGTTTGAAGAAAAGCATTTAGCGTCAGCAGATAGGATAGCTAGCTGCTTAAAAGAAGAGATAACTCATTTTTGGTCAGCAACAGAAATTATATCAATTCTCCAAAATATTGCTACATATTAATCTCCGCGTCCCCGCGTCATTCATTATCTGTAGCCATCTTAAAGAGAAAGAGTATGACTGTAGCTTCACCATCCACAGTACTCAAGAAGTCTATGTCCTATGTCTGCTAATTCAATTGATACTGCCTTGGCGGAGTTGGAAGCTCAGATTAACAATTGTGAAAAGGATTTGATTAAGGTTATAGAGGGAAGAAAAATGAAGTCTGAAAAACCAATGTCAATTAATAAAATTAATAGACAATTACAACAAAATCCTATAGCCATTGTGGGCATGGCTTCTCTATTTCCCAAAGCCAGAAATTTACGAGAATATTGGCAAAATATAGTTAATAAAATTGACTGTATTACCGATGTGCCTGATACACATTGGAGCGTCAAAGATTACTACGATCCAAACCCTAGAACTCCTGAAGATAAAACCTACTGTAAAAGAGGTGGGTTTATCCCAGAGGTTGATTTCAACCCAATGGAATTTGGCATTCCTCCCAGCATCTTGGAAGTAACAGATGTATCGCAACTATTGAGTTTAGTAGTTGCAAAAGAAGCAATGGAAGATGCTGGTTATGGCGAATCTCGTGAATTTAATCGCGAGACTGTGGGGGTAGTTTTGGGTGTGGCAATGGCCAAGCAATTGGGAATGCCACTTTCGGCGCGCTTAGAATATCCGATTTGGGAAAAAGCTCTTAAAAGCAGCGGTTTGTCTGATGAAGATACCAAAAAAATCGTTGATAAAATCAAAAGCGCCTACGTGAAGTGGGATGAGAATGCTTTCCCTGGAATGTTGGCTAACGTAGTCGCTGGACGTATTGCCAACCGCTTGAACTTTGGCGGCATGAATTGTGTAGTCGATGCTGCTTGCGCCAGTTCCTTTGGCGCTTTGAAAATGGCAATCAGCGAACTGATAGAACATCGTTCTGACATGATGCTGACTGGTGGTGTGGATACCGACAACACCATCATGGCTTACATATCCTTCAGCAAAACCCCGGCGGTTTCTCCTAGTGAGAATGTCAAACCCTTCGATGCTAAGTCTGATGGGATGATGCTGGGTGAAGGTATCGGCATGATTGTCCTCAAACGGCTAGAAGATGCCGAACGCGACAACGACAAAATTTATGCAGTCATCAAAGGCATTGGGACTTCTAGCGATGGACGTTACAAGAGTATTTATGCTCCTCGTAAAGAAGGCCAGGTGAAAGCCTTAAAACGTGCTTATGAGGATGCTGGTTTTTCTCCCGCTACCGTTGGATTGATGGAAGCGCACGGCACCGGCACAATGGCTGGCGATCCTACAGAATTCGGTTCTTTAAGAGACTTTTTTGGCGAACACGACTCCAAAAGACAGCACATCGCTTTGGGTAGCGTCAAATCACAAATCGGACATACAAAAGCGGCTGCGGGTGCGGCAAGTTTAATTAAAACTGCTTTGGCATTGCATCACAAAATTTTACCAGCCACAATCAACATTACCGAACCGAACCCCAAACTCAACATTGAAAATTCGGCATTTTATTTAAATACCGAAACTAGACCCTGGATTCGTGCGGAAGGTGAAGCGCCAAGGCGTGCCGGTGTAAGTTCTTTCGGCTTTGGCGGTACAAATTATCACGTTGTTTTGGAAGAACACGAAACCGAACAAAACCGTCCTTACCGTTTACATAATAGTCCGCGTGAGGTGGTGCTGTTTGCTCCCAACCCCGCACAACTATTGGGTAAATGCGAAGACATTTTAGGTAAGTTGCAATCAAATGACGGCGACAAACACTATGCACAGTTAGTTCAGGAGTGTCAATCAGCAGAAATTCCTGTAATTGCAGCCAGAGTTGGGTTTGTCGCCGAGAATGTGCAAGAAGCTTGCAAGTTGATACAAATTAGTATCGACTGGCTAAAACACAAAGCCTCAGCAGCATCCTGGGATCATCCTCAAGGAATTTACTATCGTTCCACTGGCATGGAGTTGGGCGGAAAAGTTGTAGCTTTATTCTCCGGTCAAGGTTCGCAATACTTGGAGATGGGCCGGGAACTGGTGATGAATTTCCCTTTAATGCGGCGTTTGCATGGCTACATGGATAGCCTGTTAATCAAAGATAATTTGCTGCCGCTGTCGGAAATAGTTTTCCCTCGTCCGGTGTTTGAAGAGGCAGAAAAAAATGCCCAGGTTGCTGCTTTGCAACGTACAGAATACGCACAGCCTGCTATTGGGGTGTTGAGTGCCGGACTCTATTCCATACTGCAACAAGCTGGGTTTAAGTCAGATTTTGTCGCTGGACACAGCTTTGGGGAATTAACAGCTCTTTGGGCCGCAGGTGTTTTGAGCGATCAAGATTACTTGTTCCTCGTGAAAGCCAGAGGTCAGGCGATGGCAGCGCCAGAAGACCCCGATCATGATGCGGGCAGTATGCTGGCTGTGAAAGAAGATATCAGCAAAGTACAAGCAGTACTGCGGCACTATCCGCAGGTATCCATTGCTAACTTCAATTCTCCGACGCAAATTGTTGTAGCAGGGCCAACCGCAGAAATCGCTAAGGTGCGGCAGACTCTGCACGAGCAAGGATGTGCTGCTGTGTTGTTACCTGTATCCGCAGCTTTCCATACATCACTGATTGCCTTCGCTCAAAAATCTTTTGCGATCGCTACCAAGTCCGTCGCCTTCCAAAGTCCCAAAATCCCCGTTTTCAGCAACGTTACCAGCAAGCCCTATCCTAAAGAACCCCAAGGGATTCAAAAAATCCTCGAAAGCCACTTATCCAACTCGGTGCTGTTCAAGCAGGAAATTGAAAATATTTATGCCGCGGGTGGTACTTGCTTCGTTGAATTTGGCCCAAGACGAATTCTTTCCAACTTGGTGAAAGATACCCTTGGCGATCGCCCCCACGTCACCGTATCTTTGAACCCCAGTACTCAAAAGAACAGCGATCGCTCTTTGCGAGAAGCAGTTGTGCAGTTACGCGTACTTGGTTTGCCTTTGAAAAACCTCGACCCATATGAAGTAACACCTGCACTTCCCGCAACTGAGCAAAAGAAAGCGTTGAATGTACGTTTAAACGGCATTAACTATCGCTCGGAAAAAACGAAAAATGCCTTTGCTCTAGCTTTAGAGGATGGACATAAAGTCAGCTTACCTGCTGCTTTATCTAATAATTCCACCCATGAGTTTTCTGAAACTGCGGTTTCCACTCCAACAGTAAAAGAGAGTAATGGGCATGTTGCTAATCCTACACCTACTCTCGCCAAATTTTCAAATAATACTAATTCCTCCGCATCTAATATTACCACCCAACAACCGCAAATGAATCCTGCGACCCTTTCACATCAACTAGCCCAGGAATCAAAGATGCAGCCAACACCAGAAAAATCTATAAATTTCCAACGGGTGCTAGAAAGTTTAGAGTACCTATTGACAAAGTTTCAGCAAAATCAAGCTGAGAATTTACATGCTCACGGGACTTACCTCAACCATCAGACGGAATACACTAAAACGTTTTTCCAACTGATGCAGCAGCAACATTCTTTGTTTGCCAACGCTAAATCTTCCACAGAAACAGCGCAGCTGAAGCAAGTTGTAATGGAAAGCGTAGAGCGCAGCATGACGCAGTTTCATGCCCAACAAGGTGAAACCCTACGCATCCACGAGCAATATCTACAAGAGCAGATAGAATACGCGAGAAACTTTTTCCAACTGATTCAACAAGAGTATTCGCAGTTACTTTCTGAAGATGTAAGTACTCAACCAACCGAAATATTATCTAATGGTGTAAGCGATCGCCCTGTACCTTTCACCATCGCTACACCCGTTACCGACGCACCTGTTCCCTCTACGACTCAGATAGTCGAAAGCCTGCCAGAACCTGTGCAGCAGCCAGTAGCGAAGAATGGCTCAAAGGTTACTGAAGTACCTGTACCTCCCTCTGTTTGGGAAATCCAGCCTGAGCCTGTAGTAGAGGCACCTGTGCCTGCTCCTATCCCAGTCGTAGAAACTCAGTCTGAGGTTGTTGTCCAAATTAGCACGCCGACCGTTGTCGAATCTGGTACGGAACCTGCACTGACAATTACTGCACCTATATCTATACCTAGTATTGATGTCTCTGACTTGGATAAAAACTTGTTAGCCATCACTAGTGAGAAAACTGGCTACCCAGTGGAGATGCTGGAACTAGACATGGATATGGAAGCAGACTTAGGGATTGATTCTATTAAACGGGTGGAAATCCTAGGAGCGTTGCAGGAGATGTATCCTGACTTACCCAAGCCAAACTTAGAAGAACTTGCAGAACTCCGTACCATCGGTCAAGTTGTCGAATATCTGCAATCCCACGCTTCTAGAAGTGTCTCTGTAGAAATCGCCATTAACGAAGTACAACAGACATCACAGACGACGATTCTAGCTCCAGCAACGGTAACGGTAGTTACTACACCTGAGCCAGTTGTTAGCCCAGTGATTACAGAGACTGAAGTTGAGGAAACAACTACCAATGAGTATGCAGACTTAGGTCAAACTCTCTTAGCCATTACCAGCGAGAAAACTGGCTACCCAGTAGAGATGCTGGAACTAGATATGGATATGGAGGCTGACTTAGGGATTGACTCCATCAAACGGGTAGAAATCTTAGGGACGATGCAGGAAATGTACCCCAACCTACCTAAGCCAAATATCGAAGAACTAGGAGAACTCCGCACCATCGGTCAAATAGTCGATTATCTCCAGCAGTTAGTTGGAGGTGAAAAAAAAAAGTCTCAGCCTGAGTTTGACTTTCAGCCAGTCCAGATAATCGGCAACGTTGCTCGCCGTCCAGCCAAACTCAAATTCCTGC
This sequence comes from Dendronalium sp. ChiSLP03b, assembly GCF_034531165.2. NCBI lineage: Bacteria > Bacillati > Cyanobacteriota > Cyanophyceae > Nostocales > Nostocaceae > Dendronalium > Dendronalium sp. ChiSLP03b. Next base: position 58,144 of record NZ_JAVRBR020000008.1, read on the forward strand.
CACCGCCGGATAGTTTAGATTTCGCGTTACCAGAGGGACACATCGGTTTAATTACCGATGATGGCTCCCTCACCACTTCCCAAGTAGCTCAATCCTTAATTGAACGCGGTTGGAAAGTAGTGGTTTTAAGCTTCCCCCAATCGCTCGTCCCGCAACAATCGCCTTTACCAGCTGGAGTTAATCGCATCACCCTAGCAGATATGAGTGAAGAACTACTCCAACACAAATTATCAGCGATCGCGACTAACTTCGGCACGATTGGGGCGCTGATCCACATTCATCCAGCCTTCCAGACGAGTCACACTAGCACAATTTCCTATTTAGAACAGGACAAGGCGATAGTTAAGCACGTCTTCTTCATGGCCAAACACCTGAAGAAATCTCTCAACGAAGCAGCGCATTACGGACGCAGTTGTTTCCTCACCGTAACTCGTTTAGATGGAGCCTTTGGGTTTGAGCATAACACCAACTTTGGGGCGATCGCTGCTGGTTTATTCGGATTAGTCAAAACGCTGAGATGGGAATGGTCCAAAGTGTTTGCTCGTGCCATTGATTTAAGTCCCACTTTGGATGCCCAGCAATCAGCCCAACACATTATTGCCGAACTTCATGATCCTAATCTCTACATTAGTGAAGTCGCTTACGGTTCTCAGGGACGCGTCACCCTTACTACTTCCTTTGATAAGTAGGGGAGAGGGGGAACAAGGAAGACAAGGGAAACAAGGGAAATTTATGGAAGAACTTTTATCTGAAGTTAGCCCTATACCAGTGTTTCCCCCGCTACCTGAACTTCCCCCCGACCCTTCTCCTACTGTGCCTGAGCTTCCCCCTATACCGGAGCTTCCGCCGCTACCGGAACTTCCGCCGCTACCTGAGCTTCCCCCCTTCAAATTGTGAGCATCCCAATTAACCCTCTGCATTCCTTTGCGTGAACCTCTGCGTGACTCTGCGTTTAAAAATTCAAACATTCGGGATGCTCCGAAAACTCAATACTTCTCAATGCACCTCTCTTGATTAATTCTCAATCTCAAATAGTTATGATCGCACAAACCCAGGTTCGTCCTTCTTCTGTCTTTCTCGTCAGTGGTGGTGCTAAAGGAATTACGGCTGAATGTGCTATCAAAATGGCACAGCACCAACCTTGTACATTCATCCTCCTCGGTCGTTCAGAAATCTTAGAAACCGAGCCGGATTTTGTTCGAGATTGTTTTGAAGAATCAGCATTAAAAAAACGCATCATGGAAAATCTGCTTTCTCAAAGAGAAAAGCCTACACCCATGAGCGTACAAAAGATATATAACAAAATTGCTTCTAGCCGAGAAATTAAAAATACCTTAGCGACAATTCAACAAACAGGAGCAAAAGCTGAATATATTAGCGTTGATGTTACAGATGTTGCAGCTTTACAGAACAAATTAACTGCCGCAGTTGCACGTACAGGAACAATCACAGGTATTATCCACGGTGCGGGAAATTTAGCCGATAAATTGATTGAAAAGAAAACCGACCAAGATTTTGAAAAAGTTTATACTGCTAAAGTTCAAGGCTTAGAGAACTTACTGACTTGCATCAATCCCAAGCAACTTGAGCATTTAGTATTGTTCTCTTCCGTCAGCGGCTTTTACGGTAATATTGGACAGTCAGATTATGCGATCGCTAATGAAATCCTCAACAAATCAGCCCATTTAATCAAGCAACACTATCCTCAATGTCACGTAGTTGCCATTAACTGGGGAGGTTGGGATAGTGGTATGGTGACACCAGAACTCAAAAAAGCTTTTGCCGAACGCGGAATTGATATTATTCCGGTAGAAGCTGGGACACAAATGCTCGTCAACGAACTGCATCCCGCTCATCATGAAACCACACAAGTTGTTATTGGCAGTCCTAGCATTCGACCACCCGCACTTCTAGATGCAGAACTGCGAAGCTATCGTATCCGTCGCCGGATGACAGTGGAAGCTAATCCTTTTCTACACGATCATACGCTGGCTGGTACTCCGGTATTACCAGCTACCTGTGCCATGTCCTGGATGATTAATGCTTGTGAAGAACTTTATCCAGGTTACACATATTTAAGGTGTAAAAACTTCAAAGTTTTGAAGGGAATTACTTTTGGTGAAAATTCACCCAGCGAACATATTCTAGAAATACAAGAAATTGCTAAAACTGAGTCTGAGTTCGTTGAATTTGAAACTACAATCCTGAGTAAAACCCCCGCAGGGAAAACCCATTTTCATTACAAAGCGCAAATCAAACTGGTGCGACAGATGCCAGAGGCTCCGATTTATGAAGCTGTGAATCTCACAGAAGATAACATCATCACTACTATTGGCACAGACTTTTATCAAAACGGCGATTCATCACTATTTCATGGCCCGGCTTTTCAGAAAATTGTCAGAGTCTTAAATATTAGCCGAGCAAAAATTACCATCGAATGCTTGTGGGAAGAAATCACAGCCCAGCAACAAGGACAATTCCCCGTACAATGGCATAACCCCTACACAACTGACTTGAGTACACAATCCTTATGGATTTGGTTGAACCATTTTCATCAAGAAGTTTGTTTACCGGGACAGTTGACACATTCTGAACAGTTTAGAGCAATACCGTGCAACGCGCCCTTTTATGTTTCTTGCGAAGTTGAGGGTAAAACAGCAACTGGCGTAACTGCTAATTTCATCCTCCACGACGCTGAGGGGAAAGTTTACTCACGTATTCTAGGAGCTAAAGCTGTGATTGCACCTATGAATTTACATAAACGTAAGTAAACGCTTAGATAAACCTCACTCCCTAACCCCCCTCTCCTAAAAGGCGAATAGCGAACAACAGAAAAGTCAGGTTTTGACTCCCCTCTCCTACGAAGAGAGGGGTTGGGGGAGAGGTCAAAACAAAACTTGTCGGATTCACGTTAGGTAATTACTCCCAATTATTCAGCTATAGCAGTCCTATTGAAATTGTGAAATTAGATTCTTCAAAAAACTAATACAGACAAGTATCAAATAGCAGAGCCGCTGTTGAACTTCAGTGAAACATAGAAGACACAGCGAGAAAAGAAAAGTGTCAAAATTTCACCAATCATTTAGGATTGCTATAATAAGCTGATATTATATCTATTCTTTTCTCACTAAAAGATTACCTATTTATTCTTCTCCTTTGCGTCTTCTCTGTGAGACGCTGCGCGAAGGCGGTACCCTGCGGGAAGCCGCTAGTCTGCGGCAACGCCTAATGGCGAACGGGTCTACGTAAAAAATTTAGGTATTCTTGTAGTAAGACAGAATTAGCTGACATCTCTGCTTGTTCAAGACTCTAAATCCTTTAAAGTTTGGGGAATCGTGTAAATACCGTCAAGTTTAGGGAGCGTAAATTCTTCTGGCTGCCCTGAAAAATTGCCCTGTCACTTAATACCCCAACGAGGAATCAGTAGTGGAAAAAATAGCCATCATCGGATTATCGTGCCTCTTTCCTGATGCTAACAATCCTGAGCAATTTTGGCAGAATCTTACCGCAGCAAAAGATTCAACGTCATCTGTTACTGTCGAAGAAATGGGCGTAGAGCCTGCAATATTTTACGACCCAGTTAAAGGCAAACCAGAAAAAATCTACTTCCTCCAAGGAGGATTCATTCGCAACTTTAAATTTGATGCCAGCGAATATAATCTTCCTGTAGAATTTCTAGAAAGCTTAGACAATACTTTTAAATGGTCGCTTTATGCTGCCAAGCAAGCAATTGTCCAGAGTGGTTATTGGGGAAACAGAAATGTACTCTCAAAATGTGGCGTAATCTTAGGAGCTTTATCTTTACCAACAAAACTATCAAATCAATTAGTCGCACCCATTTATCGGCGAACCATTGACCCGGCGATCGCAGAACTTTTACAAGATAAAGATTTCCATTTATCAGCTTTACCAACAACAACCAAAGCATCCCCATACAATGCGATGGTGTGTGGTTTTCCGGCTGCATTAGTTGCTCAAGCTCTCTCTTTATCTAGTACTCATTTCTGTATAGATGCAGCTTGTTCTTCATCTTTTTATGCTATTAAAATGGCATCCCATTATCTCTGGACAGGTAAAGCTGATTTGATGTTAGCTGGTGCAATCAGTTGTTCTGATCCGCTATTTTTACGCATGTTCTTTTCTGGAATTCAAGGGTATCCAGAAAACGGTATTAGTTGTCCTTTAGATAAGGCATCACGAGGATTAATTACGTCCGAAGGTATTGGGATGGTTGTGCTGAAACGATATAACGATGCTATTAGAGACGGCGATAAAATTTTAGCTACCATTTGCGGTAATGGGCTTTCTAATGATGGCAAGGGTAAGCATTTTCTTAGCCCTAATTCTAAAGGGCAAACACTAGCTTTTGAACGAGCCTATAAAGAGGCACAACTGAGTCCCAAAGCTATCGATTATATGGAGTGTCACGCTACCGGCACTTTGTTGGGAGATACCACTGAATTCAACTCGATAGAAACTTTTTTTGGTCAACACGAAGCATCTCCTTTAATTGGTTCTGCTAAAGCTAATGTTGGTCACTTGTTAGTTGCTGCGGGTATGGTTAGTTTGGCTAAGACAATTGTGAGTATGTCTGGTGATGTTATTCCACCAACTATTAATGTGAATGAACCTCTCGGTTCGGAAAATAATGTCATTTCTGCTGAGAAGATTGTGCGAACTCCAACGCCTTGGCCGAATGCCAAAACTAAATACGCGGCTTTAAGTGCTTTTGGTTTTGGTGGTACTAACTCTCATCTAATTATTGAACAGACGAAGGAAGGATGAAATCAAGCCTTTGTACAGCATTTTATTAATTTGTAGCGAATCGAAACAAGCTTCGCGTTCCTCTGCGTTTCAATTTCAACCCCTTACACTTTTTTATGATGTTTGAACAAGAAAGTAATAGCATAAGCAAGATTGCCATTGTCGGCATGGATGCCTTTTTTGGTGAGTGCAATGGCTTAGATGCTTTTGAACGCAGTATTTATGATGGCAAACAGCATTTTATTTCCCTACCGCCGAAAAGATGGTATGGCATAGATGAGCAAAAAGACTTACTACAAGAGTACGGTTTAGTAGAGGGAAAAGCACCAGTAGGAGCATACATTACAGATTTTGATATTGATACTCTCGGTTACAAAATCCCACCCAATGAAGTAGAAAAGTTAAACCCGCAACAACTTTTACTGCTAAAGGTTGCCGATCGCGCCCTCAAAGATGCGAAAATCCCAGAAGGCGGTAATGTGGCGGTGATTATTGCGGCTGAGACAGAACTATCTGTCCACCAGCTACAACAACGCTGGGATTTGTCTTGGCAAATAAAAGACGGCTTAAACGCTGCGGAAATTACTTTACCGCCAGAACAAATTGCCCAACTGGAAACCATTGTCAAAGATAGCGTCCACCATCAAGTAGATATTGGTGAATATCTCAGTTACATCGCCAACATCATGGCGAGTCGGGTTTCTTCGTTGTGGAATTTCACCGGGCCTTCGTTCACCATTACAGGGGTGGAAACCTCGGCTTTCAAAGCGTTGGAAGTGGCGCAAATGCTACTGCTTTCTGGGGAAGCAGATGCAGTTGTTGTTGGTGCTGTTGATTTAGCTGGTGGGGTAGAAAGTGTATTGTTGCGAAATCAGTTGGCAACAATTAACACTGGTGCTAATACTTTGAGTTACGACCAAAAAGCCAATGGTTGGACAATTGGTGAAGGTGCTGGTGCAGTCGTTCTCAAGCGTTATGATACTGCCAAAGAAGATAGCGATCGCATCTATGCGGTGGTTGATGCCTTGAGTTTTGGGCAAGTCTACTCTAGTTCTGGCGATGCAGCAACGGTTACTCAAGTTTGTCAGGAAGCTTTCCAGCAAGCAGGTATTCAACCCGCCCAAGTTAAGTATGTAGAAGTTTGCGGTAGTGGCGTTCCTCACGAAGATGAGGCAGAAATCACCGGTTTGGTACAAGCTTATCCTGCGGTGGGGAATGGTTTGCACTGTGCTATCGGTAGCGTCAAAGCTAATATCGGTCACACTCACGTAGCTTCTGGAATTGCCAGTCTAATCAAAACTGCTTTGTGTCTCTATCACAAGTACATTCCCGCCACACCTAACTGGTCTGGTGTGAAAGCACCACAAGTATGGGAAGGTAGTCCTTTTTATGTTGCTACGGAATCAAGACCTTGGTTCCTCGCTAAAGACTCTACGCGGCGAATTGCAGCGGTGAACGGTATCGGATGTGATGGGACTTACGCCCATCTAATCTTGTCGGAAGAACCCGATCAACAAAAATACAGCAGCAGCTATTTGGAACAAATGCCTTTTTATTTGTTCCCCATAGTAGCCGACCAACGCGCACAATTTTTAGAGGCTTTAAATAATCTCCAACAAAGTATTGATAAGAGTTCTTCTTTATCAGCTGCTGCAAGCCTTGCTTTCGCTACTTTTAGCCAACAATCACAAGCCCAGTACGCCCTAGCAATTACCGGACGCAACAAAAAAGAATTACTCAGAGAAATCGAATCAGCCCGTAAAGGTATCAATAGCGCTTTTGACCGGGGGACAGACTGGTTAACACCGACAGGTAGTTACTTTACTGCTAACCCATTGGGTAAAAAAGGTGAGGTTGCTTACGTTTATCCAGCAGCAGTCAATTCTTACGTTGGTATCGGTCGCAATCTATTTCACTTATTCCCCAGAGTCTACGAAGACTCGATGGTAAAAAGTATTTACAAACGTGTTGCTGATGTGGAGAGGTTGGTTTTCCCCAGAAGCTTGAATAAATTGTCAACCAGACATCTGGAAACGCTAGAAAAACGATTGCTAAGTGATTCTTTGGCAATGTTTGAAGCGGAAATGTTTTTTACCAGATTAATCACCACAATTATTCGTGATGATTTTCAAATTAAACCCAAATATGTGTTTGGGTATAGCTTGGGTGAAACTAGTATGATGGTTGCCCAAGGTGTGTGGAGCAATTTTTATCAAGGTAGTAGCAGCTTTAACTCATCGGCTTTGTTTGGCGATAGGTTATCCGGGCCAAAAAATGCCGTGCGTGAGTATTGGGGATTACCAAAAACTTCTCCAACTTCAGACAATAATCTTTGGAGTAACTATGTTCTTATGGCCACTCCATCTCAGGTCATAGAATGTCTGAAAAATGAACAGCGCGTTTATTTAACTCAGATTAATACCGATGAAGAAGTATTAATCGCTGGCGAACCAGCGGCCTGTCAGCGAGTGATTAAAGCTTTAGGTTGTAACGCTTTTCCTGCTCCCTTCGACCATGTGATTCATAATGAGGCCATGCGATCGGAGTACGATGAGTTAGTGAAATTAAACACTTTACCATCGCAATCTATTCCTGGTGTTGTGTTTTATTCGGCGGCTGAATATCAACCTATCAAACTTGAGAATGGTGAAATTGCTCGCAGTATTGCTACCGGACTTTCTCAACAACTTGATTTTCCCCAATTAGTTGACCGTGTTTACAATGACGGAGCCAGAATATTTATTGAAGCTGGTGCTGGTAGTGTTTGTTCTCGTTGGATCGATAAGATTTTAGAAGACAAAGAACACATCACAGTATCTCTCAATCGTAGAGGTATGGATGACCATACTTCTATTGTCAAAGCATTAGCAAAACTAGTCAGCCATCGAGTTGCTTTGAATTTAGCACCGCTTTATAGTTCTGTTGCAGCAACTAGCAATCAAAATAAACCAACGCTGAGAACCGTAACCTTGGGAGGCGACTCGATTACCGCCACAATCTTGAGTGAAGAGAACCGCAAACTTTTCCAAAATATTGCGGATAAATATAGACGCGATCGCACTGCAAAGCTGCATCAAAATATACCATTATCCAGCGATGCTCAACTCATAAATTCTCTGAAAGCCCCCCAAAAAGTTGCTAAAGCTGACAGTCATTTTCAGAACACTTCACCAGCTAAAACTAAGCCAGCAGAAGTCCAGATGAAAACTATCATTGAACACGGTTTTGCACCTCAAGAACAACTACAATTTTCTGAGTCAACTACTAATAAACAGGCAATTCCTCAAGCAATTTCATCTTCACCTGTTAAAAATAACCAAGTTGACAACACAATCAACATTTTGGATGCCAAGCAATCTCAGTATCAAACACTGACTGCTAACAATTCTCGGATAACAAAATCCCATACTGCCTTTTTACAAGCCAGACAAGATTTTAGCAAACAAATGAGCGAAATCATTCAACTACAAATAGCTTGTGCTGAGAACTTACTGAATGAAGAATCTTAGTAATTAAGTACCAAGGATGAAGACTGAAAATTTAAACTTCATCCTTTACCCTCCACATCCATCCTTTAGAAACCATTGCTTATACTTTGAGGAATAGCTACTGTGACCACTGTAGATGCGCTGCTCAGTAAACATGATAACGGTCTTGGCTTTTCTGCCTATACCTACAATCGAAACATGGTTTGGAAAGGGTCTTTAGATAGTATATCTTTTGAGCAGACAGCTATTAAGGAGAAATTACAAGTCTTAGATAAACCTTGTTATATCCTAAAAGTTGCAGGAAAAATTGGTGCAACAAACGAAGGTTATCTATATCCTACTGAGAATGGTACAACAGCACAAGTAGAACTACTAACATCTATTACACCAATCTGTATTCAACAGTTGGGAGACCCGAATTTCCTCTCCTTTCATGGCGTAAAATATGCCTATGTGACTGGCGCAATGGCTGGTGGAATTGCTTCTGAAGAAATGGTTATTGCCCTCGGTAAAGAGAAAATTTTAAGTTCTTTTGGTGCGGGTGGTTTAACTCCAGAACGTTTGGAATCAGCAATTAATCGCATTCAACAAGCTTTACCTCACGGCCCTTATGCTTTTAATTTAATTCATAGCCCGAATGAACTTGCAATTGAACGCCGTGCTGTAGATTTATACCTCAAATATCAAGTAAGAACTGTAGAAGCTTCGGCATTTCTAGACTTAACCCCCAACATTGTTTACTACCGTGTTGCTGGACTGAGTTTAAATGATGCCAATCAAATTGAAATCAAAAACAAAGTCATTGCCAAAATTTCTCGTCGAGAAGTAGCCAGTAAATTTCTCCAACCAGCACCAAGCAAAATTATTAAAGAACTTCTTGAGCAAGGATTAATTACTGAATTACAAGCGAAACTTGCAGCTAAAGTTCCAATGGCTGATGATGTTACCGTTGAGGCTGATTCTGGCGGTCATACAGACAATCGTCCCTTAGTTTGTTTGTTGCCTTCTATTATTGCCTTGCGGAATGAAATTCAAGCACAATATCATTACGAACAGCCCATAAGAATCGGAGTAGCAGGCGGAATTGCTACACCACAATCAGCCTTAGCAGCCTTTATGATGGGTGCTGCTTATATAATGACTGGCTCGATTAATCAATCATGTATTGAATCAGGTGCTTCTGAACATACTAAGCAATTATTAGCGCAAGCAGAAATGGCCGATGTCATGATGGCCCCAGCAGCAGATATGTTTGAAATGGGAGTGAAACTTCAAGTTCTCAAACGCGGAACTTTGTTTCCCATGCGGGCGCAAAAACTGTATGAATTATACAGAAATTATGACTCAATTGAAGAAATTCCTCTAGCAGAGCGAGAGAAGTTAGAAAAACAAGTTTTTCGCAAAACTATTGCTGAAGTATGGGAAGGAACAGCAGCTTATCTCTCGCAAAAAAATCCAGAGAAACTGGGTAAAGCTGTCAATAATTCCAAGCTGAAAATGGCACTAATTTTTCGCTGGTATTTAGGATTATCTTCCCGTTGGTCTAGTTCTGGCGAAAAAGGTAGAGAAGTCGATTATCAAATTTGGTGTGGCCCAGCAATGGGTAGCTTCAATGACTGGGTACGAGGTTCTTATCTAGCCGAACCACATAATCGTCGAGTTTTTGATGTTGCTTACCACATCATGACTGGAGCAGCATTATTATTTCGCATCCAATGTTTGAAAATTCAAGGAGTCCAAATTAGTGAGTATTACAGTCAGTATCGTCCAGAGCCTTCTGTTAACTTATCTGGGATGATTTAACCGTCAGAAACCGAGAGATTATAGCATTCCTAAATAATTTGTGAAATACCTCTTTTCTCTCTTGGCGCTCTTGGCGTGCTTGGCGGTTCGTAAAATATTACTTAGGAGCTTAGAGAGTATAAGAATGTAGTTTCTTCATTTCTTATTTAAGGTGTAGTACTAAAAAAACTCGGTTTCTGATACTAAATTTTTCAATTTTACCTAACACTATCTTCAAGAATGTCACATGAGTTCATCTAATCGGATTCCCACTTATACCGCAGAAGAAATTCAAACTTGGTTGACATCTCATCTAGCCGAATTACTAGGAGTCAAGGCAGAAGAAATAGACATTAAAGCGCCTCTTGATAGCTACGGTTTAGATTCAGCACAGGGAATGCTTCTAGCAGCCAAAGCAGGTAAGTTTTTAGGATTTCAGTTGTCTCCCTTGCTACTGTGGCATTATCCCACAATCGAATTACTTTCCCAACGTTTAGCCGAAGAATCTCAAGCTGACGAGTCCGAAGTTTTTGAAATTTAAAAATAGGGACTAGAGACGCGACACCAGTCGCTACAACGGGGGGAACCCCCGCAACGCGCTGGCTCATTAATCGCGTCTGTACAAGGGAGTGGGTAAGAATTTTTTATGTTTTGTTGTGCGATCGCATCATTTGAGCAACTGTCTTAAAATAAATTGGAAATTACTATGAATGCATCCGAAATTTTGGCAACTCTCAACCGAAAGGGCGTACAAATTTGGGTTGAGAATGAAAAACTAAATATCCGTTCTCCCAAAGGAGTATTAACACCAGATATCCAAGCAGAAATAACTGCTCGCAAACTAGAAATTCTGGAATTTTTACGCGAACGTAACTCTTCTTTTATTACTCCTATAACACCATTACCACAAGGTTTAAGTTTACAAACTATTGGTCGTTTAATTGGAGAAACTGGCGATCAATTAAGCTTAGAGTGTAAGGAACCGATTATCGATCCCAAACTCATGGCTCAAAAGCTAAGTATTACTTTTAGACCTTTACCAAAGGGATACAAAAATACACAAATTCTCAAATTTCGCACTGAACTAGAACAGAAGCTGCAAGAATATGGAGTAAAGGTTACACCTTGGCAACAAGCTACTACAGAGTTCCGCTACGAAATCAATATTCCATTTACTAACATCAAAAAAAGCATCAAAACCAGAGTAGTCAAGACTGGAATTAATGCTGTAATTGATGTTGATAGACCACCTACAGTAAGAAGTCGGGCTGAGACGTTTGCAGCCGAAAAGCTGTATCAATTATATTCGCGCTTTATTTTGAAAGACCGAAAAATATCGGTTACAAGAATTGGCAGTTTGATTGCTTGGGCAGAAGATTGTGCTGCTAAATTTATCGAAGATCCTACCAATACTCAAGTGATTGTGCTTACCAACCTAGATAAAGAGTTTGTCAATTTCCAAACTCCGTATCAACAAAAAATTAAGATGGGTTTGAATACTTTAGTTAGAACTTTCTCGGAAATTGTCATTGGAGTATCTGATTCCCAATTTTCCATTTTAAATATGAATTTATCTGATTCAGTCTTTTCAATGGATGAAATTGATAGGTTTGTCTTAAAATCACTTATTCCTAAAGTTTATGTCCCCATACTACCGTTGCCTTTAAGCAAATTTAAATTAGGGAATTACAATACGCAGTCATCAAGCTATGCTCAAAAATTAGTCAGCTTGAGTACTCAGCTAGCGGATACAAATCTTTTTCCTCCAGGTTCCAAACTGAGTGAAGTGATTAAAAGACAATCGCACAGAGATATTGTTAACGTAATTGTCAATGGTAGAACAGGTGTTTCTTACGGCTTTGTCGCTTATGCAGAACCACCACAGTATATTGGTGAAATTGAAATACCCGAAAGTGAGTGGGAAAGCTTAACTCCTATTACTGGATTCAATAGTGATGAAGTCCGCCAAAACACTATCGGTAGACGGTATTTAAAAACCAAAACAGGGACAGAATATCAGTTTAAACAGATTCCCGATATCTGGATTTGTAGCGCTCGTTCTGGTTCTAATAAAACCAATTTGCAATTAGAAAGTGACATCCTCAGAATTGGTTTAACCGATAGGTTATTGCTAGATTTACCAGAAGGAGTTGACCCAAAATTAGCAGATATTAAACCTTCCTATGATGTTTATGTCATGCTGGCGATCGCATTATCTGCATCTCTCTATGCACCAAGCTTAATTAATAATGGGATGCCGATGATCCATTTCCACGGATACCCAGCAGTTGAATGGTTGCAACAGCATGAATATGTTATGGGAGTTGACAATCCTTCTGTACCTTGTGGCACTTATGAATCAGGCGTGTTTAATTTTTTAGGTATTTATAATTTGGTAAATCAATATGGCACAGATATTAACTTAGCCTGCTTGATAGAACCAGATCATGGCACTAATATTATCACTCCTAATTTGGAGTATCTCTTAGCAAGATTGAAGACAGGTTGTGAACAATCGGCAATTGAGCTAGGTGGTAAACATTTTGCTTCTTTGAAGGACAAGTCAACTAATAAATGATAGCTGAAGAGTCGCACAAAGTTAAGTTTGCACTTTATCAAAATACCAGTGGCTTAAAATGACAACTCTCAAAGGGAAGACAGTGCTTTTGACCGGTGCCTCACGCGGTCTGGGCGTATATCTTGCGCGTGCGCTGGCGAGAGAGCAGGCAACTGTAGTTTGCATTTCTCGCTCAAAATCAAAGCTAGATACAACATGCGATGAAATCAAAGCTTTGGGTGGTCAAGGAATTAGTATTCCCTTTGATATTCAAAACTTGACAGAATTGCCATTACTAGTGCAACACATTCAAGAATTTGTTGCTCCAGTTGATATTTTAATTAACAATGCTGGCGTAGAAATTCATCGGGCTTTTACAGATTATTCTACAGAAGAGATTCAGTCTGTATTAGTAACTAATCTTCTGTCCGCTATGGAATTAACTCGTTTATTACTTCCTAGTATGGAGGAACGGGGTAGCGGTCGCATTATTAATATTGCTTCTCTAGCTGGTAAAAAGGGAGTTGCTTACAACAGCATTTATTCTGCTAGTAAAGCAGGTTTAATTATGTGGACTGATGCCATGCGTCAGGAATTTGCGGGTAGTAACATTCATTTCTCGACAATTTGTCCAGGATATGTATCTGAAACTGGGATGACAGCTGACAGTCACATACCTGCACCTAAGTTAGCAGGTATTTCTACACCAACTTATGTGGTAAACGCTATTATCCGAGCGATTAAGCAAAATAAAGCAGAGGTAATTGTCAATGAAAATCCGATAACAGAAGCTTTGACAAAACTTATGTTTGCTATCGGACAAATTTCTCCTACTTCTGTTGATACAATTTATCGCTTATTGGGTGTGGTTAAATTAAACAAACGACGAGTAGAAAATTGGACTCCAAATCGTCGTTTAGAAATCGTTACACGTCATAAATAACGGCAAGAATCAGTTGTCAGAAGGAATGTTAAATTCTTTCTCCTCATCTCCCCCTGCCTCCCCTGCTTCCCCTGCTCCCTCATCTCCTTTATCTCCCCAGTACCCAATCAATACTGCCAGCACTTTACATGCCACCCAATACCTGCTGCGGCAACAGCAGCAAGATAATTGTCAGCAGGCACTAACTCCAAGAGACTCCAGTTTTTATATCTCTCCAATCTCGCTGGTTCTGTGGGAGTTAGTGCTATTTCAACTTGCTCTAACTGAGCGATTCCTTCTCCAGTTGCTTTTAAATAAGCTTCCTTGCAAGTCCAATAGCGGAAAAATACTTCTTGCTTTTTGTCAACAGGGAGCGATCGCACTACAGCATATTCTCTAGGTAAAAAGAACCTTTCGGCAAGGGCTTCCACATCGGACATCGGGCGGATATATTCTAGGTCTATACCAATTTGGCGAGTGTAATTCACTGCACACAGCGCTAACCCTTGGGAGTGAGACAAGTTAAATAATAAGCCAGTACTAGCAAAAGTATCTGCTAATACTGGTTTGCCACGGGGTTCATAATCAAATTCTATTTGTTGCGGCTCGATACCCAAGTAGCCACCCAATATCCTCCGCAGGCTACCGCGACCAGCAATAAAACGTTGCCGATGCTCCTCAAAATAAAATCGTTTAGCACGAGCAAGTTCATCATTGGAGAGAGTTGTTGTCAAATCTTCTAGCTGTGCTTCTGCTCGGTCAAGGTCAATTCGCCAGACATGAACTTCGTCCGGCAATAAAGTTAAATCTGTCGGTGCAGGCAGCCACGTATGATTAAGACCAGTCATTCTAATTAGTAATTCGTGAGGTAGCCGCCGTCTTGGTGATTCACTTGCCGTCTTGGATGCCACTTCCTCTACTTGGGGAAACCCCAAGACTGGAGTGGCTCTGCTTTGCATTGTTAGCGCAGCGAAGCGCGAGTCTTCTCCCAAGGGGAGACGCTACGCGACCGAGCGTCACGAGCGTCACCCGGAGGGTAATTCGTAATTAGCCCTACGTTTTAAATTGCTCGTCTACAGGAATTTGATAGCCGTTGGCGAGACGGTTGGTTGTGTTTGCCGTGGCGATTATTCCCATTAGTTCCCCAAACATGGTATCACTCATACCCTTGGCACGGGCTGCTGTTGTGTGCGAAGCAATGCAGTACTCGCAGCTATTCGTCACGCTTACAGCAATGTAAATTAGTTCGCGCATTAATGGGTCGAGTTCGCCGGGACTGCTCATTACTTCCTTCACCGCCTGCCAGGCTCGTTGTAATGTGGGAGGATGGTTGGCTATGGCTTTCCAGAAGTTGTTAATGTAGTCATTCTGGCGCGTGGCTTTGATGTCGTCATATATCGAGCGTACTTCGTCGCTGGCCTCTTCGTATTCGATTAGCTTGGTCATGGTTTCATTCAAGGGTACTGGGGACTGGGGACTGAGGGCTACAAAATTCTTTCCTAATCCCCAGTCCCTAATCCCTAATCTCTTTCATAATTTCAAAAATTAGGCATTTTGGCACACCTTTTTTGGAAAGGACGGGTATGCTTTTGATGTGGGATACATTTCATGTAAAAAGTATTGGAAATTATAAGTCCCTCAGGTAGCTACTGAGGGATTTTTTATCCAAGCGATCGCAGCCTAATTTCAATTTAAGATTTAACCTTTTGCTTGCATTGACCGCTGTTTGCGACTGATTATAAACATTAGAAGAGTTAGCAAAAGAATAGCTTTGAGCGTTGACGGTTCCATTACCTTCTTTACTTCTGGTGTCGGTGGAGGAACATTGGTGTCACAGGGAACTCCGATAACCTGACCATTACCGGGAGTCGCATTACCGCCAGGAGGAATACATTCTGGCTGGTTGGGAGTAGGAGGCGGGACATTGTTCCCAGGTGTATTTCCTAAGGAATTTGCCTGACTGGAAGAATCATCTCCTCCTCCAAGAGCCAAAAGCAATGCTACAAGACCAAGACCTCCAAGTACTGGCAAGACTGGAAAATTAAACCCGCCACCTTCTGCTGCTGGTACAAATTCTTCTAAAGCCACAGGAGCATCTGGGGCAGCGACTATATCTACTCCGTCCGAGAATACTGGCTCTATACTGAGAGTTTCTCCTGAAAGAGGTGTTCCTTGGAGTGCCAACTGATCCGCAGCTGCAATTGGTACACGTCCGTACTCACCACCACTCACGGAGACTGGAGAGTATGGAAATGAGAATATTTTCAAAATACTATCTTGAAGTGCTTGGTCATCTCCAGCTTTTAACGCATTTAATCCTCTAGAGAGGTTAGTCAAATAATATTGCGTCATATCTGGCGGTAAATCTAAAGACCGAATCTGCTGTTCGGTATTAGGAATTTTTGCTACCTCATTCAAAAGGACGCGTCCATAGGCGTATTTCAAATCCAGTAATCCACTACGGGTATCGAGTTTATCACCTGTTGTTAACGGTGACCAAGCGAATTTCTTAGTTACAGTTCCTAAACCTTGTACGGGAGTGCGACTCACAGATTGTCCAAGAACATATTGGGAACTGTCTAGAATTGAGCCAGTTGATTGTTGTTCTCGCCAGAATGATATATATGGAGTGTCATAAACTTTAGAACTATTACCATAAAACGCAGTAAAATTCTGATAGTTTTGCGGCCCACCAGCCGCCCGCATTAACATTTGATCGTAGCTTGGCCCGCCATTAGACCTAACTATTTGCTCAAGTATTGTTCCAGTTTTGTTGCAGCTCAGACCAAATCCTACATTACATTCAGGGATAACTCGTATCTGGCGCAGATCGTTATTATGGTCTAGTTGATACCTAAGAAACTCTTGCTCCTGACCTGGTGGGATACGATTGCGCCCACCAATATCTAACCCAACTGGTTTTGCAGAAGCTGACTGGCATACAGAAAGTACCACTGCAAAAGACGAAAATAAAATCGCAATGCTTTTAAAATTTAATTTCAACAAGATACACCTCACACAAACGACACAAGCAGCTTCTATCTGCAATTAACAATCGAGCATAATTATTGGTTGGGTCTTAAGGTATTTCTTCGAGAGGATGGGAATCCCGTCTTCGTAGAGCCAGAATTTAGATTCTTGGGCAACTGGATGTTGATTGTGATTGCTGTACCCTTGAGTTCTCCAGCTGTGAGCGTGTGGTATAGAACTAATGCACGGTTGGGTTGGTCGAAGAGAAACCCACGACGCGAGGGTTGTATCTTTCCTTGCTTGACTAAGGAAACGAAAGCTTCCAAATACCTGCGTATACTTTGCTGGTTCTCCTGACTGGCATTCATATGACGTTCGACGAGCGTCATAAAGAAGTCTATGCTGTGGTTATCTTGTCCATTAATGAGAGTACCGCCATCAAGGAAAGAACTGCCTATGAGCTTTCCATCAAGTTCTTGAACTTTAAAAACAGTATAATAACGCCCCTCTTTCTTGGGATCGTTGGCATAACATACCCAGGCACCTTCTTGATTTCGTATAAAACCTTCTTGGCCTAGGTAAGAAAGCACAGAATCACTTTGCTTGTTTTGTTGTGGAGGAGGTAATAAATCCTCAACGGGATCTAAAGAGCAAATTCTCTGAGTTGTTCGCAATTGAGGCAGAGTTGGGGTTTGCTGTGGTGTGGTTGCTGGTTGAGGCAGAGTTGGGGTTTGCTGTGGTGTGGTTGCTGGTTGAGGCACAGTAATAGTCTCTTGTGCGCTTGCAACGCCAGACATAGCAGCCAACATAAATACTTGGAAAGCAAATTTTTTAGACGACACAACTATATTCATCTTTTAACCTTGTTTGCATTATCAGTAATACTGAGACTCTCGATTATGTGCAATACACTCTTGCTTTGGTATTCAGGAGGCAGTGGGTTGCTTTGTTCAAAGTTGTAGCAATTACCTTCCAGAAGTCAGGATACAGGAGGGATGATATTGCTGAATTCTGACTTTATGAATATTCTTGGACGTATTTCATTCAAGAATTACTATCTGTCTTTTCTATATAAATAAGTGTTTATATTTAGATCATAAAATGAAAGTGACATTTTATTTGTTTAGTTTTGTCGGTAATAACACTACAATTTACTGAAAAAAGAAGATTTTATGAAGTACCAAGGCAGTATAAATTTGCATTATGTTTTACAAACTCTGTACTTAGTAAAAAGTGAAACAATGTAACCTTATTGACTTTGGCAAAAATTTTATGCATTTACTATCTGGTTCTAGTTGCTAAAACTCCATACGTTATTGAGGAGAAATTTTCTGCTCTCACCCACGGAAGGCTTTTCCACCTTAAATTTTCAGAACTACTAAATATAACGTCGAGCATTGCCAGTAATGTCGTCTTTTGATGTTTTTGACACATGTATATAGACACAAGTTCACTTACTAGTAATATTTTTCCACGATCATTTAAGCCAGATTTGTGCTATTTATAACAAGCTTTTCTGGGCTGCATCACTTATGTAATATTTTTTTTAAATACTTTCATTTAGTTACAAATGTAACTTTTCTGTATTATTCTGGGATACGACAATATCAGTATCTTCTCGGCAAGCTATTAACTTGATATATTGACACTTTTGTTGATTTTCTGGCAAATATTGAATAAGTTTATGTTTTTTAGAAGTAGTGTACCCAAGTAACTTGTTGACCGAGTTTCTCATCTGAGTTGTAAAACATTATTCTTCAGTGGACTGACTGTACCATTAGCTGGTGAGGATAAAAACCTTGCATGGGCAACTTTAAAAACCGAACACTATGGATTTTTACGGACTTGTATATCAAAACTTTGTCAAGCAACCGATAGGTTAATAAGTATATATATTGAAAATTATATATTTGTGTAAAGAAATATCTAAAGTTTAGCAATTAGGTATTACTGATTGTGGCTTAGGAAGAAATTTTCCAAATCCCCTCTGCCCCCTTGTCCCCAGTCCTCCTTGTTGACATAACCTTAAATATACGCAAATGAAATTGTGACGGCGATTCATGGCAAGATACCTGGAGTCTGTTACGCGATCGCATCTATTTACACGCTTGCAAACAGTTCCATCAATAGTTACACTTTTTAAAACATTCTCATTTTTGCTTGGTGACTGCATAGACACCTCAAAGGCGACTTCCGAAAGATTAGCACGTCATAATGCTCAAAAGCTTTAAGGGCTTTTGTCAGTTTCCTCAGAAATTAGGGAGGCGTTTTCATCAGAGAAAACTTCTCGGCAGTTATACAGGCGATCGCTAATCCAACAGGTAGAGCTAGCAAAGTGTGTCAGCATTGCCAAACTAGCCACACTGTCTGTCTCATAAGACTAAGCTGTGGTGAAGCTCAGAACCCTGGCAATAACAAAAACTCAGAGAGTTCTCTGAGCGGCGGTGAGACAGCACTGTATTTAGGTTGCTGAATGCAAGTGGCTGACCTACCCAAAGGGGTTCCGCCTTTCAGAATCTCAGTAAGAAAATTGCTTTGTAAACATAAACTCATCGAGGAGGAGCGTAGTCGATGGGACTACCTTGGTACCGAGTACATACAGTCGTTCTGAACGATCCAGGGCGGCTGATTTCTGTACACTTGATGCACACAGCCTTAGTCGCAGGCTGGGCTGGTTCGATGGCACTGTATGAACTAGCCATTTATGACCCCAGCGATCCAGTTCTCAACCCAATGTGGCGTCAAGGAATGTTCGTGCTGCCCTTCATGGCACGCTTAGGCGTTACCCAATCTTGGGGTGGTTGGAGCGTTACCGGCGGGCCAGCAACTGACCCAGGTTTCTGGTCATTTGAAGGCGTTGCCGCTGCTCATATTATTCTTTCTGGTCTGTTATTCTTAGCTGCTGTCTGGCACTGGGTTTACTGGGATTTGGAACTCTTTAGAGATCCTCGCACCGGTGAACCTGCTCTAGACTTGCCAAAAATGTTTGGCATTCACCTGTTTTTATCTGGTCTACTTTGTTTTGGCTTTGGTGCTTTTCACCTCACCGGACTATTTGGCCCGGGATTGTGGGTTTCTGACCCTTATGGAGTCACTGGCAGCGTGCAAGCAGTAGCGCCAGAATGGGGCCCAGATGGGTTTAACCCATTTAACCCAGGTGGCATTGTTGCTCACCACATTGCTGCTGGTGTTGTTGGCATTATCGCCGGTTTATTCCACTTGACAGTCAGACCCCCCGAACGGCTCTACAAAGCCCTGCGGATGGGGAACATTGAAACCGTACTATCTAGTAGTATTGCTGCGGTATTCTTTGCTGCCTTTGTCGTTGCTGGTACTATGTGGTACGGTAACGCTGCTACCCCTATTGAACTGTTTGGACCCACCCGTTATCAATGGGATCAAAACTACTTCCGTCAGGAAATTGACCGCCGCGTCCAAACTAGTGTTGCCGATGGTGCATCACTTTCAGAAGGTTGGTCGCAGATTCCCGAAAAACTTGCGTTCTACGATTATGTCGGCAATAGTCCTGCCAAAGGCGGTCTATTCCGTACGGGACCAATGGTCAAGGGTGATGGTATTGCCAAGTCTTGGCAAGGTCATGCGGTATTCAAAGATTCTGAAGGAAGAGAATTGACTGTGCGTCGTCTCCCCAACTTCTTTGAAACCTTCCCTGTAATCTTGACCGACGAAGACGGAATTATCCGTGCTGACATTCCATTCCGTCGGGCAGAATCCAGATATAGCTTTGAGCAATCTGGTGTTACCGTTAGCTTCTATGGTGGCGACCTAGATGGCAAGACCTTTACAGATCCAGCTGATGTGAAGAAGTATGCCCGTAAAGCTCAAGGCGGTGAAATATTTGAATTTGACCGGGAAACCTTGAACTCCGACGGTGTATTCCGCACCAGTCCCAGAGGTTGGTTTACCTTTGGACACGCTGTATTTGCTCTGTTATTCTTCTTTGGTCATCTCTGGCATGGCTCTCGGACAATCTACCGAGACGTATTTGCTGGTGTTGATGCGGATCTAGAAGAGCAAGTTGAGTGGGGTCTTTTCCAGAAAGTGGGTGATAAGACAACCCGCCGGAAGGAAGCCCTCTAATTTCTAGGGACTAGGGACTGGGGATTAAGGATTGCGGAATAGAGACTGGCAAAGAGTTTTCCCAATACCCAATACCCAGTACCCAGTACCCAATACCTTAATTACTGGCTGCATAGGCAGGAGCTTTTAAAATGGAAAGCGTTGCGTACATCTTGATTTTTACCTTATGTATAGGTGTTCTTTTCTTTGCGATCGCATTCCGCGAACCCCCTCGCATTGAAAAGAAAGATGATTAAGTTGCTATTACAAGATTTGTAAGGGCACATAAAACTTTATCCGCTGTCATCATAACTGGTGGCAGCGGATATTAGAACCTACGTATTTTATCAACAGGTTATGTGATGGGTGTAACACCCTGGCATAGACTCTGACTCATCACTAACCCGTATATTATATGATATAATTCTCAATCTGTAAGTTGATATGTGTTAACACTAGCTTTTCTGCGCTAGGATGAAAAAAGATGTAAGTGTAGACTGCCATTCAATCAATGGCCTACATAATACACAGCACTCATGCCACAACCTTTACGGAGACTAAAACCAGGAACCAATCAGCATGGTCAATCAGAATTTAACCGCTACAGAAATTGGATTTACTCACGAAGATTTCGCTGCTCTACTTGACAAGTACGATTATCACTTTAGCCCTGGCGACATTGTACCAGGTACTGTTTTTAGTATAGAGCCGCGCGGCGCTCTGATTGACATAGGTGCTAAAACAGCAGCATACATCCCCATACAAGAAATGTCTATTAACCGGGTGGATGCCCCGGAAGAAGTCTTACAGTCAAATGAAACGCGAGAATTTTTCATTCTCACTGATGAAAACGAAGATGGTCAGCTAACACTTTCTATTCGTCGCATCGAATACATGCGGGCTTGGGAACGCGTACGTCAGTTGCAAGCAGAAGATGCCACTGTTCGTTCCGGTGTATTTGCTACCAATCGTGGGGGTGCATTGGTACGGATTGAGGGATTGCGAGGTTTTATCCCTGGTTCTCACATTAGCACCCGCAAACCAAAAGAAGAATTGGTAGGCGAAGAACTGCCTTTAAAATTCTTAGAGGTAGATGAAGAACGCAACCGCCTAGTTCTATCCCACCGACGGGCACTAGTTGAGCGCAAGATGAACCGCCTGGAAGTTGGCGAAGTAGTCATCGGTACAGTTCGTGGTATTAAGCCTTACGGTGCATTCATTGATATCGGCGGAGTCAGCGGACTGTTGCACATCTCCGAGATTTCCCACGAGCATATTGATACGCCTCATAGCGTGTTCAATGTCAATGACGAAGTAAAAGTTATGATCATTGACTTGGACGCTGAAAGAGGTCGGATTTCCTTGTCTACCAAACAGCTGGAACCCGAACCTGGCGATATGATTAAAAACCGCGATTTAGTTTACGATAAAGCGGAAGAAATGGCAGCTAAATACCGAGAACAGTTGCTAGCTAAACAGCAAGGCGCTCCTGCTGCAATGACCGTACCTGTGGAAGAAGGTGCAGAAGCGATAGAAGCAGTAGCTGAAGAAGAGATACCAGCAGCTATTGAAACTGAAGAAGAGATACCAGTAGCTATTGAAGAATAATACAGTTTTACTTTTACTAATCTGTAATTAAGAGTATCAAAGCACTATATAAAGAGGGATTTCCCTCTTTTTTTGTGACTAATGACTGATGAACGCCAGTTGCTACTCTGTGGGAAGGGCTACGCTAACACCACGGCACTGTTTCGCCAACGTAGTGTCCTCCGCAACGTAGTGGCTTCTGATGACTGATGACTTCTAACTTAATAAGCGGGGTGGAATCTTTTGGCAACTATTAAATGTAGAAACATCACATTTGCCAATATCCAGGCAATTTTTTTTGACAAAAACGGTACATTAGAAGATTCAGAAGCGTATTTGCGATCGCTTGGACAAAAAGCAGCGCGGTTGATAGACGCTCAAATTCCTGGAATTGGGGAACCATTGTTAATGGCCTTTGGCATTAATAGTAACACCCTCGATCCAGCAGGTTTAATATCTGTGGCCAGTCGCCGTGAAACAGAAATTGCCGCAGCCGCATATATTGCCGAAACTGGGAGAGGATGGTTTGAATCGCTTAAAATAGCCCGTAAAGCTTTGGACGAAGCTGAAAAATATATTGGCACAACTCCTGCACCACTTTTTATCGGTAGCCTGGAGATATTGCAGTCCCTTTCAGCAGCAGGAATTAAACTTGGGATAATTTCAGCTGCAACAACAGCAGAAGTAAATACTTTTGTCACGCATCATCAATTAATTGATTACATCCAAGTGCAAATAGGAGTGGATGAAGGACCGAGTAAACCAGATCCAGCGCTATTTTTGCAAGCTTGTCAAGCTTTGGGAGTTGAGCCAGAAGATACATTGATGGTGGGGGATTCTGTAGGTGATATGCAAATGGCTAGTGATGCCAAAGCAGCAGGTTGTATTGGTATCACTTGGGTAGGTAAGTTAGATAATGTACGAGGTGCAGATCTGGTAATTAACCAACTTGACGAAATTCAGGTTGTCAAAGCTTAATTCTGTAACTCAAATATAAGGCAATACATTTGAGTTAAGGACTTCTTTCTTCTCTTTGTGTTCTTTGCGGTACCCTGCGCGAAGCCCTTGGGAGAAGAGTAGGGCTTCGCTGCGCTAACAATGGGAACCGGAGCCACTGCGTTGGACGGGTTCCGCAGCTTGTACTCCTTCTCCTAGGTCGCCGCTAACGCGAACGGAGAACCCGCAGGTTAGCAAGTGGCATCCAAGACTGCGACCCCCTCACCGTAGAAGCGTCTACTTTCAAAAAATTGACTTTGACCAAGAGTTTTAGCCTTAACTGAACCGTATTGAAATATAAGGCGGACAAGGAGAACAAAGGGACAAAGAGAAATTGTTTAAGAATTCTCCCCTCTGCGACAGACACTTTTACGCCAGTTACTTCAAGTCTGGCGACCGAATGCACTGGCTTTTCAACGGAAGTCCTCTCTGCCTCCTCAATCTTCTTGCCGTTATACTCAACCAACAGTGACAAGAGGCACGCCTAACCACCCAGCAAAGTTCTCTTTCTGGGTGGGATCGGGATTCTGCACGGCAATTACCTGATACTTGGTGGGAACCGATGCAGCAAGGGTGACAGAATAGGTACGCAATTCATCTTGATGAAAAACTGTCACCTGGATAGTGTCATTTGGTTGATAATCTTTGAGCCGATCGCTCAGTTGATTTGCTGTTACTTTAATTCCCTCAATAGCTAGCAACTCATCACCTGCATCAATTCCCGCCAATTGTGCAGGCGAACCCACTTCAATAGACCTAATTATCTCCCTTCCATTCTCAGTTTTTACCTTCACACCCAGGTGAGGTTCATCCTCTTGCTCCGCCAGCAAATGCAAGCCAAAAGGTTCTAGGTACTTATTAAAGGGTAATTCTTCAGTGCCATCAATGTAGCGCTCAAAGAAATCAGCTAAATCTACTCCCGCTATAGATTCAATTACTTGCTGCAATTGTTCTGGGGTATAGCCAATTTCTGCTTGCCCAAATTGTTGCCACATTTGCCGCATGACATCATCAAGAGAGCGCTGATTGTTATGCCGTACTCTAATGAGTAAATCTAGCAACAAAGATACCATTTCCCCCTTCAGATAGTAAGAAATTTGGGAATTGCCGCTATTGGCATCTGGACGATAAAGTTTAATCCAAGCATCAAAACTCGACTCGGAAAGCGGTTGCACTTTGCGTCCTGGTGTCGTGAGAAACCTAGTAATTTCCTTATTCCAATTATTTAAATATGACTTGGCATCATAAATTCCTGCCCGCAAAGGAATCAACAAGTCGTAGTAACTGGTAGTACCCTCACAGAACCATAGAGATGGTGTATAGTTCTCCCGGTCGTAATCAAAAATCTCTAAAGCTTTTGGGCGAATCCGCTTGACATTCCACAAGTGAAAGAACTCATGTGCCAGCAATTGTATGAAGCGCTCGTATTTATCCCGAGAGCGAAACCCAAAGCGCTGGTAAATCAATGAGCAAGAGTTTTTATGCTCCAAACCCCCATAAGCTTGGGCAAATAAATGCAGCAGAAACACATATCGCTCGTAGGGCAAACCGCCAAACATCTGTGCTTCCACTTGAATAATCTTCTGAATATCAGCTATCATTCGCTGGGTTTGGAAATTGCCCTCTCCCCAAATTGCTAGTTCGTGAGGTTTTCCCAATACTTCAAAGTGGTACGACTGATGGGAACCAATCTCAAAAGGAGAATCTACAAGGGTGTCAAAATCAGCAGCACAGAAAGTATTAGCTTGATCGCTAACGGATGGTAAGGCAGTAGTTACTCGCCATTCTGGGCGTGGCGGTACGATGGTGATGCAAATGGGTAGTTTCTCCCAACTCGGTAGTCTGAAAAACAAAGCTGCACCGTTAAAATAGCCGTGGGTGCTATCCAAGTGATTTGTCCGTACCGATAGCTCATTTGCAAAAATTCGGTAACGTACAGTTAATTCTGAAAAACCACTTTTGTTGATTTGCCAGTGATTTTTACTGATTTTCCGCCAAGGCAAAGGTTTGTCTCCAACAAAAGCGCCAAAATCTTGTAGATTCTTGGCGTATTCTCGCACTAAGTAGGAGCCTGGTGTCCACACCGGCATTTTTAAGTCAAGAATTGGTGACGGATAGTTAACAAGTCGCAATGTCACCTCAAACAGATGCGTTTCTGGTTGGGGCATTGCCACTTGGTAATAAATCGTCGGTACGGTTTCTTGGATGCCAATTTCGATACGAGGTGCTGTTGCTTCAGTCATCTGTAGTTAGGAGTGATAAGTTCAGAGTCAATAGTTAATAGTCAATAGTTGTTAATAGTCAATAGTCAATAGTTAGTAACGAAAAACTTTAAACTTAGGACTCAGCACTTCATAACTCCATACTTAACACCCCATATTCAACACTCAGCAACGCCATTTGCAAAGGCTGTCGGTAGAGCCGACGACACTTGCTACCCTCCAGGAAGGCTTTCTGCCTACAACTTTAGGAAAGGGAGTAACGCACTGGTTCCTCAACACTCAGCACTGAATCAGACTTTACCAGCTAAATTCATCAACTGTTTGAAGTTGATCAAGTAAATTATGTTGTTGGTGTTGTCAATTGCAATCCAACCTTTTTCATGTAATTTTTCCATTATTTTAGTCGTTTCTTCAACTCCGATTTCTGTCACCTCTGCTAAATCTTTAAAAGGAATATTAAAAATTTCCTTGCCTTTGTCTGATTCTTGCCCATAGCTTTCGCCCAAACTGACTAAGGTATGGGCGAGTTTGACAGCTGGCGGTGAAGAGCGGATTTGCAAGCGCTGGTTTATTTGTCGCAATCGCCGTACCATCAGTTGCAGCATCCGGTGATGTAACTGCGGGTCTTTAAACAGTATTTGAATAAAACGCTCTCTGGAGATGCTGAGCAATTTAACTGGTGAAAGGGCAATCACATCGGTTGAACGCGGAGATTCATCCAAAATCGCCATTTCTCCAAAAAAATCACCCCGTCCCAAAATTGCCAAAGCAACAGAATCATCTCCGCAGGTGCGTCGGACTTTAACCCAGCCAGAAACCACGAAGTAAACTGCGTTACCCCAGGCATCTTCCATTAATACAGCTCGCCCAACTGGGTATTCATGTTCAATTGCAACATTGAGCAGCCATTCCAAAGTCTGTGGGTTGGCTGTACTCAGTAGGGGAAAAAGTTCGCTAAAAACCTCAGTCTGCATGAAATATCTGCAAAATAATGACTTCAGGAGCGGAAAATTAAACTGGCTAATATAGGTTTTAAAACCGATATCTTAATATGAATACGGCATCAAAATTGTTACAAATAGAACCAAAACCTTTTAAGCCAATAGGTCTGGGGTTCCATTACAACATAACAATTATGGATGCGATCGCAATCAGCGCTTTCACTGACAGAATTTTTATCCACTGCCTGTTGGTGGCTCGTTAGTTGCTGTCAGTATTTTTATTTGTTGCTCTAAATTATCTACTAGTCCATTTAGGGTAACTAAAGCTTGGAGTTGCCCGGGCTGGAGGCTGGGATTGACGATCAGTCGTTGGTGTAGTTCGCGCAACTTCAAGCTTAGTTGTTGAGAAATTCCCAAGGCATCTCGGCTCAGACGAGTCAATTGTTGTTGTTGATAAAACTTTAAAGCTGCTCCCCGCAGTACTTGTAACGTAGCTTCTTCGCCATAGATTCCCGGCATTACACGTAGGCGTAATAACAAACGGTTTTGTTGATACAGGCATTCTTTTTCTACCTGTTTTGGTTCTGCAAGTGTAGCGATAGGTAAGGAAGTAAATCGTTTTAACTCATTCAGCACGCCTTGGAAAACGGAGAGAGGCAGATTTTCTAATACAGACTGCAAAACCCCATTGTCACTCCAGAGTATCCTACCTTTATAAGGCTGTCTTTCCAAATACAGGCGACCAATTCCCCCACCTAGTACGCGCCCTAGTAATTGTTCCAGCAATTTCTTGGGTGGTAGTGTTGCCAAAACTTCAACAGGACTGAACAGTTCCGGAACTTGCACTTGTAAAATAGTCAAGTTGCTTGGGTCTACTACCTCGGAAGTATTCTTTTTGCTTTCGTTTACAGAAGCAAAGCTATCTAGATGAGATATAGGAATATTTGCCTGTTGGCGAGAATGTTGAAGGGTGTCTGTCCCGCCTAGAGTCGATTGAGGCTGCTGATTTTGTTCAAAGGAGGTGGTTGCAGAGGTAATTAAATCATCGGCGATATTAGTTACGCTCTTTTCAGAAGTAAAGTCTGCTGCCGTTTGTTCCAGTTGTTTGGCATCAGGGCGAAATGTATTTTTATGGTTGAGATAGGCTGAAAGTATGGTGCGATGCGTGTCAGTGGCAATTTCCTGAATTACCATTGTACTATTGATATAAGACAATATGCGATTCACGTAATCTAGTGCCCCACTGTCTTGTGGATGAACCATACCTAGCAAAAGTTGGTTATCCTCTAATCTAAAGGGGACAATTTGGTGATACAAGCAAGCTTCAAAGGACAAGAAACTATCAATCAACTGGAATATTTGCTTGAGATCGCGTCCTTGCTCTCGATGTACTGGAGTTTTAGACGATATCTGCTGCCCACCTGCTCTGGTATCAGTTGGTTTGCCCTCTGAAGACAACATAGGTTTAATAATTTAGTATTTCCTTATATTTTATTTTGCTCTAATTTAGCAGTAAATAAAGATACTTTGTTACCTGATTAAACGTTAAATTAATAATTAAGTAGTACAAGAATACAAGGGTGAATTTGGAATTATCGAGTGCTGAGTGTTTTGAGAGTGCTGAAGAGCTATTGCGCCCTTGCGGTTCACCGATTTGTTCGCTGAAAGCGTTCCCGCAAGGTAGCCAGTGGCGTTGCTGAGTTGGGAGTTAGAGATTTTCTCCCCTGCTCCCTCTGCACTTCAGGTAACGCTCCTTCTTCGCTAACGCAGTTCCTCATGGGGAGCCACTGCCTTTTTGTACTAGTTATTCCTGAGTTCTTAAAGATTGGGCTGTAAGATAAATCTTAGTCCATTCACCCATTACCTGATGGGTTTTGAGTTTTAATTGTTGGGCTGTCGCTTCTATGGAGTTGCCTGCTTTCCGTAAATCCAGAATCTGCCGCTCAATGGGAGTTAATTTTTCATCAAGTTGCTGCCATTGGCTTTGTGTTAACCCCAAATTATTTTCTTGTAAGGAAATGGCAAGCCAGTTATCCACAAGTTCGGGTTTATCTTTGAGGGCAAAGACACGCACAGCGTGATAGCTAATTTTCTCTCGCAAACGGTAGATTTCTTTAATTGGCTTATTTAGTCTCTTGGCAATTTCATCTTGAGACTTGCCTTGAAGATAGAGTTTTAGCCACTCTACTGCCTCTATTCCCAGATTTTCCTGTAAGTAATTGGCAAATTCTTTTTGTACTGTCTGCCGCAGTGATTGTTGTTCTTCTAGTTTCTGCGCTTCTTGATATTCTGCGATCGCCTGATTATCTACCAAGTTCACTCGATTGTCGTTGTCGTCTGTAAGGATTTCTTCGGAAACTAGTCTCACTAAGTCACTGCTGGGTACTTGGGTTAAACCGCCACGTTGAGTCCGGCGCAGATAGTTTACAAAACGATACGCTAACAATGGTTGATTGCGTACTGGTCGCAAAGAATACTCTTCTATACTAGCAAACAGCAAAGTATCCTGTAGTCGTCGATCAGTTGTGATTTCAGAGATCCAACCCATCTGCTGCTGTATGTAGGAATCGCTTTGCAATAATTCTTGGAGTACTTCTTGCAGTACGTCTATGACACTGCGTTGGCGATCGCGACTCAGGGAAACCCAAGTCTGAATTTTGTTTCTTAATGTAACTAAACTCCCCAGCCGAGTAATGAGGTTACGATAAGCACGTTCTCGCCCGATACCCAAGTAGCGTTGACGCAAAATCCGATAGCGATATTCCATTGCTTGCTTGGCGATATCGAGTTCCCTAGGGTTGAGCAGATCAAACCGTTTGGAATCACGTCCTAAAAGCCAAAAAATAATACTTTCTCTATTAGCTACACTTTGTTCTGGACATTCAGCAGCTAGCCGCTTTTGCCAATATTGCGCCAGTTTTTCTGCTTCTGTTGCCATAGCGAGATTGCGCTCCTCGAAACCCTGTTTTACAGTTTGCATCACAACCCCCATTTCTCGCACTTAACTTACTAGCTGGTAGCCCATGAGTCCGTCATCTTCATGAAGACATTTCAGCGATTCCATTGTTATTACGTCTTTATTCACTAACTTTATGCAGGAATTTTTGCATCCCTGTTTTTGTTTTTAATCTCTAAGTGCCATAAATTGCGGCATTTCGGGCATTTGCTTGAATGTAAGCAAAATTTAAATTTTTGTAAATTTAAGTTTTGGAATTATGGAATCGCAATCTAGATTTATGTGGGTGGATATAGATCCAGATTGAGAGCGGTTGAAAAAAAACTAACATTTTTCACCTGTTGGGAAAAGCCAATACGAATTACCTCTATCCGGACGTTGTTTTACCCAGATAAGTTTCATTGCTTCGTGTTTTGCCTCGATAACATGAAGATTTGGCAATTTTTTCACCATTACACAATTCCCATCAAATGTTTAGGCAATAATTTTAGATTAATGATTTTAAATCCAAAATCCACAATCTAAAATTCGGTTAGCAGGCTTCTGGACTCTGAAAAAGCCATTTAAAATTTAAAAGTACCCTTATGGGTACCGTTTTAAGCAAGTAAAGTCGAGTGTGAGTTTAATTAACAGACTGTGGTATTAGTCGGGGTTAAACTGAATAACCGAGTTGTTCATAATAATTCACTAAGTTGGCTGACTCAGCTTGCTGAAACTAGTTCCATTCAATGACACTTTAATCTTAGTATTGCGTCTTCCAAAAACTCGATAATCAAAGGCTAAGAGTCAAGAGTGAATAATTAATTAGCACTCTGGACTTTTGGCTTTTGTCTAATAACTAAAAATTCTAACTTTACCGCCCGTTTCCTGACCTAATAATTGGGTTTTCTACAGATTCTCGATACTGTTGGACTTCTTCTGTGTACGCGATTGGTAAGACAGCTTCGACGTTTTCATGGGGACGAGGAATAATCACCCAAGATTCTAAAGTGCCACCATATACGTTTTCTGCGGCTTCAACACCAGCAGCCATAGCGGTTTTTACCTCAGAAACATCACCGCGAATATTGACTGTGAAACGAGCGCTACCAACTCTGATATAACCCACAAGGGTGACTCGACCGGCTTTGACCATAGCATCGGCTGCTGCTAGTACAGCAGGAAAACCCTTAGTTTCAAGCGATCCAACAGCCTGTAGTGACATTAGCAATCTCCTGTATAAATAAACGCATGTGGCGCTAAAAATTAATTGTACGAAGCTTCGCTACAGATTTTAATGGCAAAATCGTTTAGAAGATACGGAAAGGTTCGGATTTTTGGGTGAAGTGGATTGGTAGTATGGTTTCCACATTTTCCGGGGGATTGGGAACAATATAATGAGTGATTACTGTTTCAACTTTTACTTGCTCTCCAGCATCAATACCTGCTTCAACAGCTGTTTTTACTTCAGCAACTTGTCCCCGGACAGCGACTACAAAGCGACCACTCTCCGCTAGACCATAATACACCAGCGTGACTGCGGCAGATTTCACCATTGCATCTGCTGCGGCTAAGACACTAGGAAAACCTAAAGTTTCAATTACGCCAACCGCCATTGGCATGGCATCAGCTCCTGAGTCAAGAATAAGTGATATTTATTGTACGAGGCTTTAGTCCTAATTTTGACATCTAGGAAAACTTTCTTTAGTGTCATGCACCCTAGACTCCTACACTCCTATTTCGTGACACCAGCCAACTGAATGTAATACCACTCAAAACTGCATAAATTGGCGAAAAACTTATTATGAATATGCCAATCCCAGGTAAGCCACCGATGTTATAACCCAAAATCAATACCCCCAGTGCTGCTAGCAGCATAATCGCGCCGTTGACTGGAATCCACCAAAATGATTGCAGTAGGGTCGAACGCAGAATTAGCCACTGAAATAATCCCATGAGCGTGCCTGCTAACGTAACTTGTGCGATCGCAGGCAGAGTTGGTGGTAGTTGCTCTAAAATAGTTTTCTCAAAATTAGGTGAACCTGGTGCTGGAATGGCTTCATAGAGCATCTTGGTGAGTGTGAATCCAATACCGCACCATCCTAAAGCTGATGCCAAAATCCACCATTGCGATCGCTGTACGATGTGTCGCAGAATGAACCACTGGGCTGTACCCACTGCCAGGCCGAGTCCAATAGATGCACCTAATATTGCACCGATGAGTATACATCCAATTGCACCTTGACCTTCACAGCCGTTGACTACCCCTGTTAATGGGTAGCCGATGAATGGAACTCCCAAAAATCCTCCAGCCAAACCCACAATACTACCAACTAGGAAACCTCCCAACGTTATGAGAGTCCACTGCCATAGCCCTCTTTTATCACTTTGGGAGAACCCAATCGCTGAAAGCCTTTCGAGGCTTTAATTTCTAAGTTTTGGCTATAAATTTTAGTTACTGTTAGAAAATAAAGGCTCAAAGCTTGACTCAATCAAAGTTTCAGAATCTT
>NZ_JAVRBR020000009.1:0-20551 GCF_034531165.2 Dendronalium sp. ChiSLP03b
CAAGATTCTGAAACTTTGATTGAGTCAAGCTTTGAGCCTTTATTTTCTAACAGTAACTAAAATTTATAGCCAAAACTTAGAAATTAAAGCCTCGAAAGGCTTTCAGCGATTGGGTTCTCCCAAAGTGATAAAAGAGGGATAGTTTGAGTTAAGCAAACAGTGGCATTTAGAGCTTTAAATACGTAGATGCCCTTAAGGCAAGCGATCGCTAGACTGAATATTGTGTTTGACTTGACAGCTTCAGTGCGTTAACCAGAATCTGCTAATTTGTGATTGAGAATTAGAGGAACTAATTGATAAATCAACTGGTCTTGCGGAGGTAAGATATGCTGAGGAGCGTAAAAGTAGGTGTTAGTAACACCAATTAGAAAATCATTGCGACAGATGAATTTACAGAACCCAGATGTAGAAAGTGATTCCTAATCCACCATCCAAAATCCAAAATTGTATAACTTTTATATTTAATATTAGAGTTTAAAATCACCTTTTGATGGTAAACTAATGCGGCAAAGTCCGCTCCGATAGTATAAAATGCGCGAATAACTTGGCTGTGGCGTGTGGTGGTTTTTGAGGATGACAGTTTCGCTTAAAGATAATTTAAATTGGTTGCGAGTGCGCCGCTACTGGGAATTGCTGCAAGTCTTAGTATCGCGGAATCTGAAAGTGCGCTATCGAGGGTCTTTTCTGGGAGTTTATTGGTCGCTTTTGAACCCGTTGATTATGACGGGGTTGTACACTGCTATTTTTGGAGCTGCTTTTGCGACGTATTATGGTAATTCCATACTAAACTACATGTTGGCAGCCTTTACGGGACTAGTAGTAATCAATTTTTTCTCAGCTTCTACAATGCAAGCTTTGAGTAGCGTGGTAGCAAACGGGTCACTTCTAAATAAGATTCGACTGCCAGTCAGCATTTTTCCAGTATCAATGATTGCAGCGAATGTATTTCAATTTGCAGTCGGGGTGTTTCCGTTGCTGGCAGTGATGACTTTTATTAATTCCAAGAGTTTAGTAAATGTCCTGGCGCTGGTGTTCCCAATTTTAGCGCTAATTTTGGTTTGTACAGGGATTGGGTTTTTAGTAAGTGCTTTATACGTATTTTTTAGAGATTTGCCTTATTTCTATGAGTTGGTTGTATTTGTGTTGTGGATTAGCAGTCCTGTGTTTTATCCAGCAGCTATTGTTCCAAAGGTAGTACAGCCTTTTTTAGGTTTAAATCCTTTATCTCCGATTATTGAAAGTCTGCGTCAAATAACATTATCAGGATTGCCACCCGATTTAGGTTTAGTTTGGGGTGCTTTGCTCAGCGGCATTATTATTTTGCTACTTGGATGGACTTGTTTTCAGTTGTGGCGACATCAGTTTATGGATTTGCTGTAAATGGAAGTAATTCGCCTGGATGAAGTTTCGCTTTGGCGACGAACTCAAGAAGAGTTTTCTTACGATCTCAAAAAAAC
This sequence comes from Dendronalium sp. ChiSLP03b, assembly GCF_034531165.2. Lineage (NCBI taxonomy): Bacteria > Bacillati > Cyanobacteriota > Cyanophyceae > Nostocales > Nostocaceae > Dendronalium > Dendronalium sp. ChiSLP03b. The sequence goes on from NZ_JAVRBR020000009.1 coordinate 1,458, forward strand.
GCTGTTATCTGTTTTTGAGGGTAAATATCGCCAACCAGCTAAAAAATTAGTATTAGACAAAATCAATTTAGTCGTAGAAAGAGGAGAGAAAATAGGTATTGTCGGGGCAAATGGTTCTGGTAAATCAACACTTTTAAAAATAATCTCTGGGATTCTTAAACAAACCAGCGGAACCGTCAGGGTACGAGGTCAAATTGCGCCGTTGATCGAACTGGGAGCAGGTTTCGATGCAGAAATTTCTGTGATGGACAATATTCTGTTATATGGAGTATTGCTTGGTTTTTCTAGAACTGAGATGCGAGGAAGAACGCGGTCAATTTTAGAGTTTGCAGAATTGCAAGATTATGCATTAGTCCCTGTCAAGGGTTTATCTTCTGGTATGGTAGCAAGGCTGGGATTTGCCATTGCCACAGATATACAGCCGGATATTTTGATATTAGATGAAGTATTGTCCGTAGGAGATGAAAGTTTTAAAAATAAGTGTAAGCGAAGAATTGAACAATTTTGGGATCATAATGCAACTGTATTAGTAGTCTCCCACGATCTAAATTTTGTCAAACAATCATGCATTCGCGGAGTTTGGTTAGATCAAGGTAAAATACGCTTTATGGGAAATGCCGATGAGACTGTAGACTGCTACTTGAATTCATTAAATCCAATTTAAAGTAAAGTAGATGACATGACTTTATACACTTTCGGAAATTTCGGGAACATGGGACAGCTTGGAAGTTTGATAAATTTTATGACAGCAGCAAAGTTTTATTAATCAATGGCTATTGAATCATCTCAATGGTAATGTGAATCGTATCAATACACGATAGTGGGATGCTTCGACAAATCGTGGAAAAAAGAAATTCCATTGAAAATATTTCGTAATAAAACTAAAGATGAGAAGCGGACAATGTTTGAAGCAAATAATCCTGAAATTAATGTCGATGTCTTGATGCAGAAGATTCGTGAAGAGGTAACTCAACGTCGAAATTCCTATCAGCCAGTTGCTTTGAACTCCATTAAGTTTAAAAGTTCCACAGTAAAATATAATGTTAGTCACATTGAAGCTTTGTTACGAGATGCAGAATCCAGGGCTCATGTCCGAACGAAGTGGCCAGACAAGTGGAATCGATTTCCTTTCAACTTCAGTCGCGTTATACAAAAAATAGCTCTTAAAATACTTAGTTTTATATTTAAAGACCAACGAGAAGTTAACTTCAATTTAATTCTGTCTCTCAAGGAGTCTTTGTTACTTAATCAGCAACTAATTGCAGAAATAGCAAATTTGCGATCGCAGATTGAGCAATATGCGTTCCCCATCGAGAAGAATATAACAGCGATAAACAAGCGATTGGATACAGTCGATGGTCGCCTACAAGCATTTGAAGAGTCTCTGAGTACAGTGGATGGTCGGCTACACGCATTTGAAAAGTCTTTGAGTACAGTGGATGGTCGCCTACAAGCATTTGAAGAGTCTATAAGTATAGCTGATAGTCGTCTACAAGCATTTGAAGAGCGTTTACATACTGTCGAAGAATTATTAGGTACTAAAGTTACACAAAACTTACCACCTTTTCTAGAAGCTACTCAAGAATCTCACATTAAAACAGCGATTTCTTTGTCTAAAGCGATCGCTTTGTCTACAATACCAATCGAAGAACATTATCAGTATGATAAAAAGGATTTATTCTACTATTTATTTGAAAATGTATTTCATCTTGCTGATGTAGTCAAAGAAAAACAGAAAATTTACCTGAAATATATTAATCCTGATATTAGTAAGTTATATCGTTTTTTGGATGTAGGATGTGGTAGAGGTGAATTTTTACAAAATCTTACTGAAAATAATATCAAATGTATAGGTGTTGATTTAAATAAATTGGAAGTTGACAACTTAAAAAAAGGTGGATTTGATGTATATGAAGCAGACATATTGGAATATCTAGAAAGTCATCACGAACAATATTCTGGTATATCTGCATTTCAAGTAGTCGAACATTTAAATATTGAATACATTCACAAGTTTCTGAGTATTTCATTTGAAAGACTGGTTAATAATGGAGTAATCATAATAGAAACAGTCAACCCTCATAGCTTATATGGGTTGTCAAATTTTTATCAAGATCCGACCCATATTAAACCCATCCCTCCTGAAATGCTGAAATTTATATTAGAGTGGCACGGGTTCAAAAAAATCGAAATAATTTATTCTTCTCTTTTACCTAAAGTTACTCGGATATTCCGCGATGAGAAAATGAATTATCAAGATTATGCGGTAGTGGGGTACAAAAAAATATAATTTTTTTCAATATATGTTTTGATATGTATTGACAATTTATTTAATTATCAGGAGATAAATAATGAAAAATATTGCTATTTTAACTCCTTGTATTACAGAGGGCGATGCAGTTAGCCATGATGTGATGGGGATGTATAATTGTTTGAAAAAACACGGTTATAAAGCACAGCTATTTGCAGATCAATGGCACGCCTCTAATAAAAATAATATAAAACATGTAAGTCAAGTTAAATCTTTCATTAGAAATAAAGAAGATATATTAATTTATCATTATTCTGTTGGTTGGGATATTGCTCTTGACATTATTAATAATATTAATTGCAATAAAATTATTAAATATCATAATGTAACTCCTGCTGAGTTTTACGAGGGTATTAATGCAGATTATGTTAGTGTATGCCGCTTAGGAAGAGCACAATTAAAATTGATTGCTGACATATATAGTGCTTTGTATTTGTCTGATTCCGAATACAATGCAGATGAATTGCATTCCATGGGTGTTTCTCAAGAAAATAGCTTGGTTCTTCCGCCATTCCATCATATTGATGATTTGCAATATATTGATGCTGACATTAGTGTTTTAGATAAATATACAGATGGAAAAATAAACATTTTAATGGTCGGTCGTCTTGCTCCTAACAAAGGACACTCTACTTTAATTGATGCTTTTGATGTTTACCACAAAAATTACAATAAAAATAGTCGCCTGATAGTTGTTGGAAATCAAGATGAACGTCTCAACATTTATACTACACGTCTTTATGAAAAAGTTAAGTATTTAGGTTTACAAGAATCAGTAATCTTTACAGGAGGAGTTTCTACTGCAACTTTAAAAGCTTACTATCTTGCTTCTAATGTATTTATGATTACTAGTGAGCATGAAGGGTTTTGTGTGCCACTAGTTGAATCTATGGCAATGAAAGTGCCAATTGTAGCTTATGGCTCAACCGCTATTCCTTATACAGTTGGAAAAGCAGGTTTGGTTTGGGAACAGCCAGATCCTTATTTCCTGGCTGGATCTGTAGACTGTATAGCTAGTAAAGAATCCATAAGTGCCACTCTCGGTGAGATGGGATGGCGGCGCTACCAAGAAATTTTTACGAATGAACAAATCGAATCTAAATTTATCAATACGATTAAGAGTATAGAATGAAACAGGTTGCTATTGTTGTTCAGAGAAATCATGAAAGTATAGTAGGAGGCTCAGAAGCTTTAGCATGGCAGTATGCTAATTTGCTCAGTGATGAATTTAAGGTCGATATAATTACAACAACTGCATTAAATTATACTAATTGGGCTAATGAATTACCTCAAGGTTCTGAAACGAAACAAGGTATAAATATTCATCGCTTTCCAGTTACTATAGGTCGAAGTGACTACTGGCACAACCTGTATCAGAGACTTTTAAGAGAGTTTCACAAACCCAAGTATAGCCAAATAGAAAATAGCCAAATAATACCTTGGAGTATCGCACTTCAGGAAGAATTTATTCGTCGTCAAGGTCCTTATTCACAACCTTTGCTATCGTTTCTAAAACAGCGATGGAGTGACTATCAATCTATTATTTTTACAACTTATTTATATCCAACTACTTACTTTGGAATACCTCAAGTCCCGCCTTCTAAAGTTTTGCTAGTACCAACCCTCCACGACGAACCGACTGCATATTTAACTGCATATAAATACATGGCTTGTAAGGCACGCTTTTTAATCTGGTTAACTAATGCAGAAAAACTTTTAGGAGAAGAGTTATGGGGAGAACTACCTGGTAGGGTTGTGTCGATGGGTGTAGAGACAACTCCTTATAGTCCTTTTCAAACAAATTATCCATATATTCTTTACTCTGGTCGTATTGATTCAAGTAAGGGATGTAATGAGTTAATCAATTTCTTTATTGAATTTAAAAAAGATATCTCCTCTAATTTAAGATTAATTTTAACCGGAAAGAATGAAATAGAAATACCAAATCATCCAGACATTGATTTTAAAGGTTTTGTTTCACCAGAAGAAAAATTTCAACTCATGGCTGGAGCATCTATTTTTGTTATGCCATCACCGTATGAAAGTTTTAGTATAGTAACTTTGGAAGCAATGGCTCAATGCACGCCAGTATTAGTTAATGCCTCATGTCAAGTTTTAGTTGAACATATTGAGCGTAGCAGTGGCGGCAAGATGTATCATAACTATGAAGAATTTTCTATAGCGATACAAGACATGATGGCAGATCGGAATAAACTGGCTGCAATGGGTAATTTGGCAAGAGAGTATGTAGTCTCTAATTATGCGTTTGATAGCGTTAAGAATAATCTAACGGAAGTGATTAAATTATGCTTGTAAGAATTTACTTTAAAACCATATATCCCTTACCAATACATTTCTAAAAAATCATTAATAATTATATTTAGGTATTAAAGCAAGTAAATATGAGTGAACCATGCGTACAAACAATCTAATGAACTAATAAAATTATTTATAAAATTAATCATGACTATATGACAAGTCGTTTAATTGTGGTAATAATCCCAGTTTTTAATGATTGGCATTCTTTAGATATATTACTGAAATATCTAGATGAAGCTTTGAATGGTACAGGAATTCAATGTGAAATTTTAGTTATAAACGACGCATCGACCATAGCCACTCATGATAGTTTGATACTTGAAAGTTTTCAAACTATCAAAAAAGTTAATTGTTTAGAATTGAAAAGGAATTTAGGCCATCAAAGAGCTATTGCCATAGGATTAGCCTATGTTGAAGCCAATATTTATTGTCAAGCAGTTGTTGTAATGGATGGGGACGGAGAAGATGCTCCACGAGATGTAATAAAGCTCATTGAAAAATGTAGTGAAGAAAAATATCAAAAAATAGTATTCGCTAAAAGGACTCAACGTTCTGAAACTCAGATATTCAAACTATTTTATTTAATTTATAGATTATTTTATAAGCTATTAACTGGTCAAGATATTCGGGTAGGAAACTTTAGCATTATTCCTCATAAATTATTATCCCGAATTGTAGTTGTATCAGAAATATGGAATCATTACACGGCTGGAATTTTGAAAGCGAAGATCCCCTGGACACAAATTCCTTGTAAACGTGGTGTCCGCCTAGCTGGACAGTCAAAGATGAAATTTGTCTCCTTAGTAATACATGGACTCAGTGCAATTTCAGTATATGGAGATATTATTGGTGTTAGATTATTAATTGGAACCTTATTAGTAATGTTATTTAGTTTAATTTTAATCAGCATCGTTGTACTCGTTAGAGTAGCTATTCCTAACTGGGCACCTTACGTAGCAGGACTATCTTTCATCATACTGTTACAGTCTATGTCTATATCTCTCTCTTTTGTTTTTCTAATTTTGAATGGAAGAAATAACTTTGGTTTTTTGCCACAAAGAGACTATCATCATTTTATTTTAGAACTACAACAATTGTTTCCCAAAGCTTAGCTGCGCTGAAAATTTTATCAAAAGTCAAATAATTTAAAAAAATTAAATAACTGCTATAAAATTATGACACTGGGACTCGATCGAAACAAAAGTAAAATTTTAATAACAGTATTAGCTTTTTTTTGTATTGTTTTTGCTTTTAGCTTATTAATTATTAAAAATTTTTCCGATCCAATGGTTGGAGACGGTGATATAGAACAATGGGAGTATACAGGATTTTACCTGGAAAAGAATATAAGCTTTATCCCATTTCCTAAACTGAATCTTATTAATAATCAGGTCTTTTATCCTTATGGGACTAACAGTGTTTTCCAGCCTTGGTCTGTTGAAAGAGATATTTTTTATGCGATCGCTCACTCGCTGTTTGGGATTGGTCCCTGGATACAGTTTTACTATCTTTTCAGTGTGTTGCTGACAGGTATCGGAAGCTTTATTCTACTTGTTAAAGATTATGGTTTTACCCGCGCTAGTGGAGCTGCATTCATAATTCCCTTTTTTAGTTTCTATGCAATTCATAAATATCCCCATCATCTCAGCTATTCAGTGTTTCATTGGACTGCACTCAGTTTAATAGTTGATTTTCTTATTGTAAAAAGAGTGACATTGAAGCAACATGTATCTTTAATGCTCATTTTGCTAAGAGCTTGTTTGCTTATTCTATCACTAGGTCAAGAGTTAGCGTACATAGCTGGTTTTGCCTTAATGTCATTTACAATTTCGACTATTTTTATCACAGTATTGCTTAGTTATAGATATTATAAAAACAAACATAAGAGCTTAGTAAGCTTGATTCAAAGTGCGGCAGAAAATTATAAAATAGAGTTTTTTGCCTACCCTCGTTTATCTTTAGCTTTATTAGGGTTAACTGTGACTGCAAGCTTTGTTAATTTACCTCTAGTTATCCAAATTACGAGGGAAGCAAAAAGCTATGACTTTACAGGAGTTTCTAGTGTAGCTTGGTGGGCTAATCCTCTCAGAATACTCCTTCCTTTTCTGCCAAACTTTAACCCAGGACAAGGGAATCTCGATCAATTCTTTGGAGATTTACCAGAAGGTTTAGGTGCTGGTAGTCCTGGTTGGTTTTTACTGATCATTGCATCTATAGGACTATGGCAGGGACGCAAACAAATTACTATTTTTATACCTCTGCTGATAATTTTCCTACTTTGCCTTTTTTACCACCCAGCTAATTTCCCTATACTAAAGATATTTCCCTGGTTTGCCTTTAATCGTGTTCAAGGTCGCTGTACTGTTCTCTACCCGATTATATTTTGCATTTTTGCCCTAAATATCAATCTTAATGGGTTGCGTTTATATATTAGACAGTTTCTCTCAGCACTATTAGTAATTTTGGCTTGTACCGAACTCTATACAGCCTATTCACTCAAGATCAACTATCAGCCTTACTCATTTGACAAGAGCTTCTTTCAATATATGAACTATGTCAAGAAGCAACCAGGAGAAGCAGTTCTAGATTGGCCATTTTGTGCAGTAGGAGGTAATGGAATAGGTGGGAATAGTCTTTGTCCATACTATTCAAAAAATGGCTCAATTTTTGCTTTGAGAAGATTTCATGAAAAAAAAGTTCTTGGACAGTACTTTGGTCGTTTACATCCTTCCCAAATAGAACCGTATATTGAGGCAGGCTGGGATAAAATGTTTATTCCTGACAATCCAGATATTTTCAAAGCTAGTCGTCAAAAACGCTGTTTTAGCTCAGATGAATGGTCTTTTTTCACAGATTTTTATAAATTTAATGATTTTGTAGGAATTAACCTTTATATAGATTTGTTGCCTCAAGATTGTGTTGAAAATTTTTATGAACGCTTTGGCAAGCCAACTGTGGCAACCAAAGTGCCTGAAGTCGGTTTGGTAACATTTATCCCTAAATCTCTCGAATTAAGAAATAAAGTTGATTTAAACTTAGGTAATAGCCTGAAGTTTGAACCAGTTTTAGATTTGTCTGAGGCTGATTTATTTAAATTTGAATTACCTTATGGTTTAGATATAAATGGGTTGAACTACATTGAAAAAAACTCTCAAGGCAATACATGGCGCTGGAGTTTAGGATCAGAAACTTTGCTTGGGTTTAAGTTACCAAACTCTAAATCACTATCTCTAATTTTTAGCTTTGTAAATCCGATTAATCATCAGGACGTGGTTGTGGAATCTAATGGAGTAATTTTGGAAAAGCTGGTTAATATCAGCGAAAATGCTATTATTCAGCGTAAACTTAAATTTAAAAGTATGAAGGGTTTAAATACAGTAGTTTTTAGGTATAAACATTGGAATCATGGGCAAGTTACATTTGCAGCAGGCGATATGCGAAATCTAGCTGTTAATTTTACGCAACTTGCAATTGAAGAGAATTAGCAAGCTAAATGTAATAAGGAATGCAAAGGATATTTCTGTGAGTCCACAAGAATTTTTGTTACTTATAATGTCAGTCCTAGCCAGTGTAGGAGGACAGTTTTTTTTAAAAGTAGGTGCGCTGAAGTTAGGTAGAGTACATGCAGGAAATGCTGTTAGCCATATTCTCAGTATAATTACAACGCATGAACTTGTAATAGGGCTGACCTGCTATGCTCTGGGCGCTGTAGCTTATATCCTCCTATTAACTAGAGTCAATCTAAGCGTTGCTGGTCCATCCGTATCATTAGTTTATGTTTTCTCGGTGTTATTGGGTTACTTCATTTTCAGAGAAACCATTTCCCTAATACGTCTAGTGGGTTTGAGTTTAATTGTGAGTGGAGTGATATTAGTAGTCTGGCAAAAATAAACTTATATTACCAACGTGACAAAAAAAGCTCTCATAACCGGCTTAACCGGACAAGACGGTTCTTATCTTGCCGAACTTCTCATAGCAAAAGGCTACCAAGTATTTGGTTTAGTCCGCCGTTCCAGCACCAGCAACCTAGAACGTATTACCCACCTTTCAGGCAACATTCAAATCGTGTCTGGCGACCTCCTCGACCAATCATCCTTGATGGATGTAGTGAGTGACTGCCAACCCGATGAAATTTATAACCTTGCTTCCCAAAGCTATGTTCCACTCTCCTGGACACAACCAGCTCTTACCGCTGAATATACAGCACTTGGTGTCTCGCGTTTATTAGAATCTATTCGTCGCTGCAAACCGGATGCTAAATTCTATCAAGCTTCTAGTAGTGAAGTGTTTGGTCAACCCGACGAATCTCCCCAAACCGAACGTACTGCTTTTCGTCCCCGTAATCCTTATGGTGTTGCTAAAGCTTATGCTCATTGGATGACTGTCAACTATCGTCAAAAATATAAGCTTTATACCTGCTGTGGTATCACTTATACTCACGAATCGCCTCGACGTGGCACAGAATTTGTATTTCGCAAAATCACACATGCAGCTGCCCAAATCAAACTCGGTCTGGCAAATGAACTAAAATTAGGTAACCTTGATGCTCGCCGTGATTGGTGCTATGCCAAAGATGCTGTTTACGCTATGTGGCTGATGTTGCAGCAGGAAAAACCCAACGATTACATCATCGCTAGTGGTGAAACTCACTCTGTCAAAGAACTTGTTGAGTGCGCTTTTAACTCTGTTGGTCTAAACTGGCAAGATTATGTCTCAGTTGACCCCGCTTTTTACCGCCCTGACGAACCCGTACAGTTGGTTGGTTGCATTGATAAGATTAAAACAGAGATTAGTTGGCAACCTCAGTACTCTTTTAATCAATTAGTTGAGTTAATGGTTGATTACGATCTCAAAAAATTAAGTAGCTAGATAAGCTAACTTCCCAATTATGACAACTTAAACATTTGACAAAGCATACAACAATAAAAAATACTCAAGAAGAAGTCTATGTAGTTTGTTAACTTATAATTTTTCTTGAGTATTTTTTCATGTTAATTGTAATAAAAAGAAATTTTAACTAGGTTTTCAAATGAGGATATTTATAGATTGTACTCACACGGCAAAAAATACATATAAAAATACTGGAATCCATCGAGTGGTTCGCGAACTAACATCTGAACTTTTGAAAATAAATTCTAGTAGACCAGATGTAGAAATAGTAGTGGTTATGTTTGATGGTACATCCATGCGTAGGGTGACTAAACTTAATCCGTCGAATTACAGCAATCTCACTAAAAGGAACTCTTATCTGGATCTAGTAAACAAAATAAAAAGTAAGATTCAGATACTTTTTTCTAAAGTTAGAAATAAATTTATCAATTTAGTTTTAAATATATCAACATTGATTTCTACTTTAGATTTAAATAAGGATAAAAATATTTATATTGAATTTGAAGGCTATAAAATACAACCAGAAGATGTTTATGTGATCGCTGATGCTAACTGGGATTTACCTAAAACATACTACAGATTTTTACAGATTTTAAAACGACATAAAATTACTCTTGTAATTATCTGCTATGATCTCATACCAATAAAATTCCCAGAATTCTCTTCGCAGAAATTTACTAAGGTTTTTACAAAATTTTATAGAGATTATTCTCCCTTATTTGATAAAGTTTTGTGTATCTCTAGAAATAGTATGGAAGATTATAAAAATGCACAGCAACAGGGTATTTTACCTAGTAATAATCCCAATTTAATAGTCAAAAAATTTCGTTTAGGATGTGACTATTACAATCATGATAATTCGCTCAATTTAGAGAATAACGATTTTAATAAAGATTTCAGCGAACTACTAACTAAACGCTATATATTGGTTGTAGGAAGTTTAGTTCCTCATAAAAATATCAAAGCTATTATAGAAGCCTTTGATTTATTAGTAAATTATAATTATAAAGACATATATTTGCTATTTGCAGGTAATAAAGGTTGGCACTCAGAGACTGATGCATTAATAGAATCTAATCAAATGTATGGCAAGTTAGTACACATACTAGGTTCAGTTACCGATGCTCAGCTAAAAGTTCTTTATAAAAACTGTTACTGTCTGGTTCAAGCCTCTTTCTATGAGGGATTTGGACTACCTGTTGTAGAAGCGCTGCAATATTGTAAACCTGTAGTGGCTAGCACTGGCGGATCTTTACCTGAAGTAGGAGGTGACTTTTGTATATATTTCAATCCTACTCAACCAACTGAACTATACCAAGCTTTAAAAAAGCTACTTGATTCAGATATTTACTACAATAATTTGGTAGAGCGGATCGAAAACGAATATAGACCATTCTCATGGCAAGAATCTGCTGAAGAATTTCTCTCTTATTTATGTAGTTAAATTAACTTGCAATAAAAGATTAAAAAGTTGTTAGTCAATCTTTCTTTTCTCTCTACAAAACCTACAGGTATTACAACCTACGCTTTAAATCTACTTCCGAATCTACAATCTTTCAAACCGACATTACTAACTTCACAGCTTATTCCTAAGTATGACTGTTATTCAATTTCATCAAACTTAACACCAGACCAAGGCACAAAAGGACATTTTAATCGCCTTGTTTGGACGCAATTTCAACTTCCACAAATCTATAAACAGTTGCGATCGCAGCTCTTATTTTCCCCACTACCGGAAGCACCGCTATACACCAACTGTCGTTTTGTCGTGATGTCACACGACCTGATACCGTTGCGCTTTCCGAAACGTTTTTCACCGTTGACACCCTACCACCGCTATTACATTCCCCAAGTTCTCAAGCAAGCGCAACACATAATCTGTAATTCTCAAGCTACAGCTAACGACATCATTGACTTTTATCAAATTCCAGTCAGCAAGATTACCCCCATCCTCCTTGCCCACGATCGCACTCACTTTCGTTTTCTCAATCTACCCAAGGGCAACTACTTTCTTTATATTGGTCGCCAAGACCCTTACAAAAATCTCCAGCGACTGATTGCCGCCTTTGCTGCATTACCAAACAGCGATTATGAACTGTGGTTAGCAGGCCCCAGCGATGGGCGTTATACCCCAGTTTTACAAAAGCAAGTTGAAGAATTGGGGATAACTAATCGAGTGAAATTTCTTAATTACGTACCTTACAGCGAATTACCAAAGATAATTAATGGCGCGATCGCCCTTGTCTTTCCTAGCCTCTGGGAAGGCTTTGGTTTTCCTGTCCTAGAAGCAATGGCTTGCGGTACACCAGTTATCACCTCCAATCTCTCATCTTTACCAGAAGTTGCTGGCGACGCAGCAATTCTGGTTAATCCCTACAACACAGCAGAAATTACAGCAGCGATGCAGATGATTGCTACAGATTCAGGATTGCGATCGCGCCTTTCCACTCAAGGTATCGCTAGAGCAAATCAATTCAGTTGGGAAAAAACAGGACAAGCCACTGCCGAAGTCCTCAAACAATTCCTTTAAGAAATTGAGAATTCAGAAGAGAAAAGGTTAAAGGGTAAGGGGTAAAGATACAAAAGATTCCTTTTCCTTTTTCCCCTTCCCAGCCACGCCAATTCGGTCAGTGGAGGGAACCTCAGCACGCAACTGACTCCCCAGTCCCCAATCGCCAGTCCCCAGCCCCCAATTCTAAGGTGTTCCTACCGCCCCAGAGTAAACCAAACCCCGTTGCAAATCCAGCGTTAAAATCGCTCCATCTCGAATTACTTGCGTTGCCTTCTTCACACCGACAATCACAGGTACACCTAGACGCAAACCAATCACCGCAGCATGACTGGTCAAACTCTCTTCTTCTGTGATAATCCCAGCCGCTTTGCGAATTGCTTCCACAAAATCGGCACCTGTGCGGGGTGCAACTAAAATATCTCCAGGATTAAAGTTACTCGCTTCTAGCCCAGTGTGAGCTACTCTAGCGCGACCACTCACCGAACCTTGTCCGAGTCCAATTCCTTGACCTAGTACTGCTGTCACCACCTCAACCTTAATCAAATCTGTTGAGCCAGCAACCCCTTGGAGTGTACCAGCGGTCATTACTACCAAATCGCCCTCACTCAGTAACATCCGTTCTTGAGCTACGTTAATTGCAGCTTGAAACGTCTGTCCCGTGGAAGGTAGTCCCAATACCAACAACGGTTTTACTCCCCACACCAGTTGTAGCTGTCGCGCTACATTTACATGGGGTGTCACCGCCAAAACAGGTGTGCTAGGACGGAATTTAGAGACATTGCGAGCTGTTGCCCCTGTTTGCGTTAGCGTCATAATTGCCGCTGCTCCTAGTTGTTCAGCAATTTGACTTACGGCTTGACTAATTGCATTGGGAATCGAACGCCTAGTATCTCTCAGCTGACGTACTGTGGAGTGCGCCTCCTCTTGCTCAATGCGTTCGGCAATCCGTGCCATAGTTGCCACCGCTTCCACTGGATAGTTACCAACAGCAGTTTCATTGGAAAGCATCACCGCATCCGTGCCATCCAAAATTGCGTTTGCCACATCTGATACTTCGGCACGAGTAGGACGAGGATTGCTCACCATGCTGTCTAACATCTGGGTAGCCGTGATGATGGGAATCCCCAAGCGATTCGCCGTCGCAATCAACCGCTTTTGTAGTACGGGTACATCCTCCGCAGGCAGTTCCACACCCAAGTCACCTCTAGCAACCATCACGCCATCACATAAAGCCAGAACTGCCTCCATTTGTTCAATGGCTTCATGCTTTTCAATTTTGGCAACTACTGGCACTTGTTTGCCTGTGCTGGAAATTAGCTCTTTGATTTCGATGATATCTTGGGGGTTGCGAACAAAAGAAAGTGCTACCCAGTCTACGCCTTGATCTAGACCAAACATCAGATCCTCGCGGTCTTTGTCGGTCATGGCTTTAATTGATAAGTAAACTCCCGGAAAGTTTACGCCTTTGTTGTTAGACAGCTTACCAGCTACAGACACACGGCAATGCAGATCGCCTTTGTCACGGTTAATTTCCTCCACTGACATTTCTACTCGTCCATCATCGAGGAGGATTTTTGCACCTACGGGAACTTCTTCTGCTAAATAATCATAGGTGATGCAACTAATTTCTTGTGTACCGATTACCGGGCGATTTGTCAAGGTGAAGCGATCGCCTTTGGCCACAACTATAGAACCATTTTCAAACCGCCCTAAACGAATTTTTGGCCCTTGCAAGTCTTGGAGAATTGCCACTGGCTGATTTAGCTCAAAGGCGGTTTGTCGAATTAGGCGAATATTCCGCTGATGGTCGGCATGAGTACCATGGGAGAAGTTTAGCCGCAGCGTCGTTGCACCCGCTTCAATAATCGCCTTCAGCATTTCTGGGCTGCTAGTTGCAGGACCAATCGTAGCAACAATTTTTGTTCGGCGTAGAGAATCTCTTAATTGCATAGGGGCTGGTTCTAGGGAACTGTCTGGGAAATAGTGCTGAGTAGCAGAAGCAAGATTTTCATACTTTAGTTATGCCTAAAGGGGCGTGGGGTTCTATCTAGAAACTTATAGGAAATCAGGGGGTATCTAATATTCAGTCGCTACTATGTCCGTGACTCAAGCATTGAGAGAGGCAGCAAAAGATTAGGTTTGTAGGAGTAATTTTGAATGTGATATTGTTTATTTCCCTCTCTCATTCTCCCTAAGGGCTTTGGGATAGAGTAGATATCGTACATCAATCTGGGTTCCATCCACCCCAAGAGAGACTTTTTCCTATCAACTATTTAGTAACTAGTTGGCACACCCTACCGCTCAGCAAAGACTTTAGTCTCGTCTGGAATCATAGCGCTATTCATCTGCTGATAGGTAAAGATGTGGATAAATCTTGCTATACAAAACTTTGTAAAAGTTTATTAAAGGCTAATATTTATCGTATATTCGTAATGTTTGCTCAAGAAGGAGTTATGAATGCTCGCGTTGGAGGCACAGAAGTCACTGAAAGTCCCACCCAAAGAATTTTTAGCGCCTCCTGGTGATTTAAATCCTACATTGCTACTGTTTTTAGCAGCCGTGACAATGCTGGTATTATCTAACTTTGGCTATTGGCTTTGGGAATGGCCGCACTGGTTGTGCTTTAGCATTAACACTATTGCCTTACATTGTTCTGGGACAGTAATTCACGATGCCTGTCACCAAGCTGCCCATCGCAACCGAGTGATGAATGCAATGTTAGGTCACGGCAGTGCCTTGATCTTGGCTTTTGCTTTTCCAGTGTTTACGCGAGTGCATTTACAGCATCACGCTCATGTAAATCATCCCAAAGACGACCCAGATCATTACGTCTCTACAGGCGGCCCACTGTGGTTGATTGCAGTGCGGTTTTTATACCATGAGGTCTTTTTCTTCCAGCGGCGACTATGGCGTAAGTATGAACTATTGGAATGGTTTATCAGCCGTTTGATTGTGGGTGTAATTGTTTATATCTCAGTTCAATATCACTTTTTGGGTTACTTGCTCAATTTTTGGTTTATTCCGGCGTTTTTGGTGGGTATAGCACTGGGATTATTTTTTGATTATTTACCACATCGTCCCTTTGTGGAGCGCGATCGCTGGAAAAATGCCCGCGTCTATCCCAATCCAATTCTAAATATCTTGATTCTTGGTCAAAATTACCACTTAATTCATCATTTGTGGCCTTCCATACCTTGGTATAATTACCAACCAGCATACTATGTGATGAAGCCACTTTTAGATGAAAAAGAATGTTATCAAACTTCCGGATTATTACAAAAAAAAGACTTTTTTGAATTTGTTTACGACATTTTCTTAGGAATTAGGTTCCATGGTCACAAAGAATAACCCCAGTGATGAGATATCAGACTCCACCTATAGATCGGCAAGTCCGCGATCGCGAGTGATAATCATCGCATCAGTAGCAATAGCCGCCATCACCTCAGTATCGGGAAAGTACAGAGAATGTCTGTAAAGTAGCGGTAAAATAAGGCAATATCAATTAGGTTGTTGTGGAGAAAACCTATGAGCCGCAAACCTTACTCAACTGAAGTAACAGAGAAACCAACAGATAACTCAACAGATAACTCAAAGATAAAAATTTGGCTGTGGAGTGCTGTAGCACTTCTAATTACAAACTTTGTTGTAGTCGGGATTGTAGCGTTTTTGATCCACAGAGATAGTGTCCCATATAAGCCCAATCAATCAACTACTGAACAAAGGCAACTATAAGCGAAGGTTAACGAGATTCTCTTGGTAGTTGAATTCGCAAATTTTCTATTTTAGGTTCAGGAGAAATTATCTGCACAGACCAATAGCTCGCAACCATTAGAACTAATCCGGATAGCGCGCCTACTACTAAGCCAATCATCAGAGATTTATAACGAAAAATCGCAATAGTAGTATTGCTGCTGCGGTTAGCTAAAAGTGATGATGTTGGATTGTGCCTCAAAACTTGATTATTATCTTGTGGCGATGATGGGGTTTGAGTCCAGTCTTTAGCAGAATCTAATTCCTGAATTGACGTGTAGATATTGGTTGATGGTAAGAGTGTTTCTGGTAATGTAGTATCGCTGACTCGATCGCCTAAAAGTGGTGCTGAAATATTGCTATTAGTTAATTGTAAGAGTGCCTCTAGCACTTCTTTAGCTGACTTATATCGGTTTTGAAAGTGGTAATGCACCATTTTGTTGAGTACCAATGCTAACCCAGGGCTAACTCGTCTGAAATCTTGCCAAATAACTTCGCCTGTATTGGAATCTTCTGGCAACTGTGTCGGATGTAGTCCTGTAAGCGCTTGGATGCCAATCATACCCAAAGCATATATATCACTATTAGGGCGGGGTTTGCCTCGCTGTTGCTCGTTAGGCATATAACCCGGCGTACCGATTGCGATCGTGGTGTGTTGTTCAATGAGACTAGAGCTTGAAGTGTTTCCTTTACCTCTAGGCAAATGATTCCAAATTGGCTTAACAGCACCAAAATCAATCAAGACTAACCGATTATCCTGCTTTCGTCTTATGATATTGTTCGGCTTGACATCTCGATGGATTAGCCCGTAACTGTGAACAAAATCAAGGATACTCGCTATCTCTTGCAGTAGCTGCAAAACTTTGCTTTCAGACCAGCAGCAACCAGGCGATAGTTCTACACTCAGAGGATGCCCTTCAATGAACTCTTGCACCAAGTAGAACTCAAGGTTATCTTCAAAATCAGCTAAAAGATGAGGAACCAAGTCGGAGTCGCTCAGCTTTTTCAGGGCTTCTACTTCTCGGGTAAAGAGCCGTCTACGAATTTCTACTGGAATAGGATATTTACTGCTAGGTAAGAAATGTTTGATGATGCGGGTGGGATGATATGGGAGGTAGGTGTCGCGAACCATGTAGGTTTGACAAAATGCACCTTGACTTAAAACTTCAACAACTTGGTAACGCTCCCCTAGTAACTTGCTACTCAACATGTTACATTGTCCCTAACGGCTCTATTAAGTATCTTTACTTAAAAAATCTCTATTCAGACAAATTAATATATGCTTCTTATTGAGGAAGATACTTGTAAGTTGCTAGAAGCCCTATATAAAAATCACGAAGAATGCTTTGAGCAGTTGCAGAAGGTTTAGACAACATGTGAAATAAGCAGTAGAGCAAAAAATTCCTCTAAGTGCTTATTTTAGCTTGTTTAAAACTAGTTTAATTACAGGAAGATAAAGATGACTAATGATAGCAGAAAAAGCGTCCCACTGAGCCAAGATGCTGTACAGATGATCAGAGGTCTGGTTATTGGCGAACTGGTGACAGTTGCAATCATTGGCGGATTGTGGCTATGGCTCAGACCGCGGCTCCAAGTCGATAAAGAAGCTTTATCTTCCTCTGGCCAAGGTACAGAAACTGTCTCTTTTGCAACTTCTTCCAGCTTTAAATCTATAACTAATGTGCCCACAGGCTCATTTAACTACGGTGGTAGTACAGCCTGGGCACCAATTAGGCAACTCATAGATTCTCAAATTCAGTTCACTCGCCCCGAACTACAGTTGCGCTACGTCAACCCCACTAAAGATAGCCCTGGTTCCGGTTCGGGTATTCGCATGTTGCTCGATGGTAAATTGGACTTTACAGGCTCTTCTCGTCCTCTCACACCTGAAGAAGAAGAAATAGCTCGGCAGCGAGGTTTTACACTTGAGCAACGCCAAGTCGGCATTGATAGCGTAGCAGTAGTAGTCAACCCAGCACTGAAAGTATCCGGCTTAACTGTTGACCAGTTGCAGCAAATTTATCTGGGACAGATTACTAACTGGAAACAGGTAGGCGGTCCAGACCTTGCGATCGCTCCATTTTCCCAGAATCCAGAAGACGCAGACGTGCTATTGGTTTCTGGCAAGCGGGTTCTAGATAAGCAAGCTCTTAGCTCTAATGTGCAGTATGTCTACTCAACTACAGAGGCACTACGTCGTGTCAACCAAACCCCTGGCGGTCTATATTATGCGTCTGCCAGAGGAGTGGTAAGTCAATGTATGGTTAAGCCTTTACCTTTGGGTCTGACTTCCACACAACTCGTTCCCCCCTATCGCCAACCCCTAGTACCACCAAACGAGTGTCCGCAAAAGCGCAATCAGATAAACACAGAAGCCATTAAGGATGGTAGTTATCCAATTACTACTAAATTGTTTGTGATTATTAAGCAGAACAAGGGTCGGGAGCAGGAAGTGGGGGAAGCTTATACTAGATTTTTAGAAACTGAACAGGGGCAAAAAGCCATTGAGCAAGCTGGATTTGTCCCAGAAAAAAGTCAGAAGTCAATAGCCAGTAGTCAAAGACAGTAAAAACAAACACTGGAGGAGTAATGTTCATCTTCTCAAGTGTTATGGTCAAATAACTTTAAAAATGCACTAGCTCTCCATACCCTGGTGATGATTGAGTTTTACCAATGTTTCAAGCTGGCTAGCGATCGCCAATGTATAAACCTTTTGAGTATAAAACTCTGTGGCGTAACCTAACCCCTTGATATGAAGCAATTCACGCCAGCCTTCATCAAAGCTATGTTAAAAATTAATAATTTGAAAGCTCGCTCGGACTCATGACGGACGGGCAAAGTCAAGGAACAATTTTGTTCTCAAACCGATTTTGTTGCAACCTAATATTCATAGCAGGTGGTGAGCCGCCCATGGGGCTGTTCCTAAGAAACGAGATTGTTGATCTCAACTGGAGTTTAGACTCATACCCTGTGCGTATAGCAGAATTCAGGAGTCAAAAGTTAAACACCCTTCATCCCTCGCTAAAAGACTTAGCTTGTGTACTTCACTAACTTGAAATCCGCTGTCAGTCCTCATCAATTTAAATAAGCAAAACTAATAGCAGGTATTGTTGATACAAAAGTTAAAGTACTTGATTAACTTTTGTAAAGTAGTGTAAATTACTGTCACAAGCGAAAACAAACACGCTTGATTCATTCATAAAAAACAAATCGCAATTATAAAACCATGACAGCAACCATTCAACAGCGCCAAAGCGCCAACGTCTGGGATCGCTTCTGCGAGTGGATTACCAGCACCAACAACAGACTTTA
>NZ_JAVRBR020000010.1:0-19749 GCF_034531165.2 Dendronalium sp. ChiSLP03b
TTGCGGCTAGCAACGTTGGAATCATCAATACGCCGAACCAACCGACATAAATCCGGTTTTCGGTGCTGGTGATCCAGTTGCAGAACCGTTCCCATACGTTGGCGCTTTCGCGTCTTTGTAAGGTTGTGGTCATTGTTTTATGATTGCGGTAACTTTTGCTTAATGAATTATGCGTACTTGTGTTTTAGCACGTATTGATAAACTTAACATCTATTTACGTTAAGTATAATCTTTATTATTTATGTATTTATTTAAAAGTAATTACATTTACTTATATAAATTAGAAGTCAAGAGTAGGCATTATCCACTCTCAGTAGACCGAAAAGTTTGGCGATCGCTAAAAAATAGTAGTCTGTGATACCGTTTTTGGAGAAAAGTGCAAAAGCTGAAAGACTTTGATAAATGATAAGTTTAGCTTATCGAGATCCTCCAAAAACCAACCAGCCAACATCAGCCGGACGGTAAATAAACTTCGCAGGCTACCCCATAGTTGCGGTCTACTGCTTGGCGTAAAAATTCAAGCATCTGTTTGAGAGTAAGTAAGTGAGAAAAAACTTGTCTAGTACTTCTTTTTAAACGACTGAGATAATGCCATACTAGATAAATCCAAATATTAATAATTAAAAAAGCTAAACCAACAAATAGAAGCCGAATAATGGGATTTTTAATAGTAGTTTTAATCCGGCATTGATTTTTCATCCGATAACTGCTTTCAATTCCGAAACGAAGACGATAGTCATCATGTATTGAATGTAATGACAGTTTAACTTTATAAACAGCATAAACAAAAAATTCCCGCCCATGCTCTCGTCTTTTACCATTTTTATATGTGCAAACTATCCACACACTAAAAGTTACTGAACCATATTTATCGCTGTTTAAAGTGTAACTGGTTTTGTAACTCCGCCTACCTCTAATTAATTGTTTAGTTCCACCATGTTTGCCTCGGATAATAGCTGGCATTTCAAATGGAATATCGCGCATCTTGCAACCATCTGATAACAGGTACGCAGAAGAACTCCCTATCTAAATATAATCGTTCAATTCTCAGGTTTAAAGGCTCAATTATTGCTAAAAGGTACGTGATAATTGCAACCAAAGTATTCTGTTGTTGAACAGCTTTAACGGCTAAAGTTACTCTTTTATGTTTTTTAATGACATAGATAGTAGCATAAGCATAGAATGAACTTGTACCATTTTTCGCTTGACTTCTATAAATATATGGTGCTTCTAATGGTGATGGCTCACCATAATATGGAATGCGCGTTAAAGTCGATGGCAATTTTCTGTTGCCCTTGTCGTATACCTGTTGGCAAGCGGCTTTGGAGTGCTTTATTTAAAGCATCCTCCAATAAAGTCAGGTCTGAATATTTCTCCAAATGGTAACGAATATCATTACTGGTCGGAATATTTTTTAGAACTTTAGTAGTATTTTCAATACTATCTTTTTGAGTGGCAGCCCGTATTAAAATTTCAAAAATATTCCTTTGTTCACACTTACCTTGAGTCTGAAGCGGAATGTTTTCTGTTAAACAGTTAACTACTTCGTTCAAAGTTTTATTGTCAGTTAAAGCTGGAGTAGTAGTTGCAGTCATAGTCAAACCAGATATCCCTCTAGGTCGATTCTCCCGCAACTCTTTGACAAAATTCTCTGCAATCACAGCATAATCATATTCTGGTGTGAGATTTGCTCTTACACTTGGCTGATTCATTAACTTTACTTATGTTACAGAGCCAACTCAGCGATTTAACACTGACATTTAAAATTACTAATTTTCAACAAAAATCTACTTATACAGGTATTCATCACGGAGCGATCGCCAAACTTTTCGGTCTACTGACTCTTGTTAACCCTCGTAAGCAGGGGTTAAAAATCGAAGTAGATGTGTGGTACTCCTTCAGGAGCCAATAGCCAAACAGCGTAGAGGCATATTGGCACAAAGATAAGCTTAACGGGCCAGTTGAAATCTAACTTCAGCTTGCCTTTTAAAGCATATACTATGCCCATTAAGGTAGCTAAAATTACCAGTAAACAAGTGAGTTGGTATTGGCTCATATTTAAGGCTTCCACATAGACCTTTTGAGCAAACTGTTCATCGGCAGAATGACCCCAAAGGCGCTGAATGACTAAAGAAGAATCTTGGAGGTTGGGTAGACGGAACCAGATCCAAGAGGTAAAAACCATCAATTGGGTTAACAGCCAAGCTACAACTACACCTAAAGGATTTTGCCAAAAATGTTCTAGATGCTCATAGCGATCGCTCATAGCATCTGTCAGTCGATGAACCGCTAAGGCTAACCCATGGAATATACCCCAAACTACAAAACCCCAGGCAGATCCGTGCCAAATACCAGCGACTAGCATCACAATAAACAAATTCCAGCAGGTTCGAGTCAAGCCTTGACGAGAACCACCCAAAGGAAAGTAAAGATAGTTACGTAACCAATCTCCTAGAGTCATGTGCCAGCGTCGCCAAAACTCTGCAATACTGGTGCTGAAGTAAGGAAAGTCAAAATTTTCAGGTAATACCAAGCCGAATAGTAAAGCACTACCACGGGCCATGTCTACATAACTACTGAAGTCCAAATATAACTGTAAACCGTAAGCAAATGTAGCTAGCCAGAGATCGCCACTACCCGCACGTTGTAAGTTACCAAAACATAAATCGACAAAAATTCCTAAATTATCTGCCAAAATACATTTTTTGAATGCGCCCTTAGAAATTAACCAGAATGCTTCTACCAGGCGATCGGATGTAGGCAATTCCAATGTATTGAATTGAGTTGCTAGGTTGTGATAACGAGTAATTGGACCTGAAATCAGTTTGGCAAAGAATAATTTGTACGTGGCAAATTTGAGAAACTTTTCAGTAGCAGGGGCACCACGATATACATCTACAAGATAAGCGATACATTCAAATGTAAAAAATGAAATTCCCAAAGGTGCAATCGATTTAAAAGAGGCATTTGATGAATGTATTTGTATATCAAAAAACAACTTTAATAAAGCTGGCAGATACTTAAATCCGAGTAGCAGTAGAACATTTAAAATCACACCCAGCCATAACAACTTCAGACGGCGACGATTCCAATCAGCTTGAGCGTATTGCCATTCTTCATTAGAAATTTGCCAGTCATGAGTATGTTTTCCTGGCGAGGTATTTTTCCCGATCTCCCGCCCTAGACGAAAGTTAATAAAAGTCAGCGCTAATAGTAATGGTATGTACTGGATATGCAAAGATGCATAGAAAACAAGGCTAGCAATCAGCAAAGTCCATAGCCGCAATTTTTGATTAGCTAAAGACCAGTAAATTCCTAACACACTCAGTAAGAATAATCCGTAGAAAATTGATGTAAATTTCATTGTTTAGTTAATAATCATTAGTCATGAGTGAGTGGTCAGTGGAAAATAATAAACAACTGACAACTAATAAAAAGCTCAGCGCTTATTTTGCAGACCACGGAATCATTGGGTCATTAGCTAACTTCTTCGAGACTTCAAAGGCTCCAAAGCGATTGAGATGGCTGGGGTCAGAAAAGTAGTCATTTACTTTTGGCCACAGTTCGCTTAAATCCCGATAAATAAAGTTAGGATTATTCGCTAAACGTAACATATATTTTTGAAATTCTTGCTCATATTTTTTGCGTACTGGGTCTAAATACTCTGTAGTGAGAGGCATGTTGACAAATACTAGAGAAATTTTCTGAGACTGGGTAAATTGCAACATTTCTTGGAAGGCAGCATCTTGCTCACCTTCTACCTGAAAAGATTTATAGTCGTTGTCGTAATTTCCAGTAACTCTAGGGTGTTTTTGATAGTATCTAGCAGGATTAAAGCGCACAGATAAAGGTAGAAAGCCATCAAAATCTACTGATTGTTGTCCAGCGTCTTCATCGGAATTATCGGTTATGGATTGTGTTGACGATGCAATAGTTTCAGTTCTTTCGTTAACAAAAGGCAAAGATATCAACTGTTTGTGCAATAAAGCCTTAACTTGGTCGCGTTTTTCGTAGCTAGAAGAAACACTAGCTAATGCCTGATTTAACCACTGATTTACTGCTTCATAGCTGCTAATTTCTGGCTTTTCATTTTGCATATTTTGCTTTTCAGTCGAATTAGCAGGATTTTTGAGCGGGCGATCGTTACTTGCGATCGCTTGTGTTTTCTGCAACGCTTGCTTATAACCATTGGAAGCAGCGATCGCTTTAAATGTTACATCCTCACGCCCGCTGTTAAAGGCACGGGAACCATCTGCCCATACAATTAGCTTCGGTAGTTCCGATGGCTCTAGAACCTGGCGAATTAGCAAGTCTACAACTTGTACTGTGGCACCATTGATCCCAAAGTTAAATACGTCAATATTGGGATAACCTTGATTTGACAAAGCTTTAGAAAGTGCTACTGGATCGACTCCCCTCAAAGCACGGGAGGAACCAATAATCAAAACATCTGGAGCATGACCATTTGTAGCTAGTCGCTGTCTATATAACGCCAACTGCTCATCTAACTGCCTGACATTGAAACTTGGCATCTGCGATCGCGCTGCTAACAGAATAGCGACGGCAGCGGCTTTTTGTTTCAGTGGTGCGGCTGTCAAACTCCTAGGTTTGTCATCGCCTTCGGTAAATCCCGAAGCATTAAATACACTACCTTTACTCCGAGAAGATTTGGTGCTGGTAGTGGTGCTACTAAAAAATGCTGTTCTCTGACTCTGGTTATCCTTAGATTGCTTTTGATCGGTAGACGATGGAGGTAAAACACTAACCACTGGTGACGATTTAGGCGTGATGCGAGCAATAAATCGACCCAAGAACCAATCAGTTTGGAGAGCGATTAATAAACCCAGCGTTCCCCAAACTACAGCGATCTTAACTCCTTGATTATCGTAGTCTGGCGTTGCTGGCTGGTCAGCTTCCGTAAATACCTGTGTTGCTAATAGCCACTTTTTCACAGTGGTAGTTGCAGTTGTCGCCCAATCCCGCGCTACTTCTGTAACAAAGCTGTGAACTTCTTCTGTGGTTAAATCGGGGCGAAGAATCGGTTCGCTAGCCTCATTAGTTAACAGGTCGCTAACGTATTCGGAAGTAGCAGCAAATTCTGGGGTAGCTTCTGGAACTAAACGTTGGCGGAGTTCCCAATCTAAACCATGATGCCAAGCAGGTTCTTTGTTACCAGCACGGCGACCGTAGACACGTACCCCGGTAATGCCAGGTAGTTTTAACAAGCGCAAAAATTGCGTGACTTTGCTGGCTACTTGTTTGCGGACTGGACAAATAGGCGCATCACACATAATGTGCAATAAATCATTTTTGCGAAGCAGAAGTACGCGGATACCACCTGTTTTCAACCGCCTATCCAAGTCAGGATTGAGTAAGCGTTCTAGTAAAAAAACGATCGCTGGTTGGTCGCCAGCAGTCGCCAACTCTAAGGCTGGGGTAGCCAGGGCAGGATACTGTGACGCAGGTAAAGAAAGCCAGTCAATCCACGCTGGTTCCTGGTCATTTGTTGTTTGTCCGTAAATGGTGGCGGCAAGAATCCCTTGGGGAGCGATCGCTTCTAGTTGCGGTAAAATCGCCTCTAAGCACTGTGTCTTATCTGGGGCTGGGGTAACTTCTGAAGGGGCAACAGCTGCGGTGCAAAATATATGTAGGGTTGATTCTTTGAGAGAAGCTTGTACGGTTACTTTTAACTCAGACAATACCTCAGTTAACAGAAGCGCGATCGCTTGGACATCTCCCCAACGCGCCCATTCTTTGAGCATCACCTTTGGGGGTGTCAAATCTACCTTGAGGAGCCAATCTGGTGCTATTTCACCACTGACTTGGGAAGCAATTACTGCATCTTTGTAACCAGCAAGTTTTAAATGCCGCAATTGCTGAGCGATTGGTTCTGCTAGTAATGAAGGATCGGGACTATAAGCGGTCTGGCAAAATATCCATAGACGATTTACCACAGCTTGAGTGCCGTCTTTTGGCTGATGCTGCTTGACTTTTACCTGTACCGCCACGCCCAACGTGCTAAGAGTTTCGCTGAGATAGCGAGCAATGGCATTAGGATCGCCTCGACGTGCCAAACTCTCGTTGGAGATGATTAGCGCCCCACCCACTTGTCGGGACTTTTCCGAGTCTTCTAGGGCTTGCTGTACCTGTTCTAAGTGTCGTTCCAGTTGATTTAAATAAACCCGATGACACCATTGGGGGCGATGTTCCCCTTTCTTCCGTCCGTAGACAAATACTTGGTATATTGAGGGTTGTTCGCTACTTGTTAAAACATCCAAGTCTGTTTGCTGTAGTGCACGAAGCAAGTCAGACAGAGTGCGCCAGCGTTGAGGGCACTCTGTACCTTCACAAAGAATGTGTAGGTCATTTCCCCGCAACCGGACTTTCACCCCAAAAGAGTTGATTCCTGTTGCTTGACTTACCCATTGCACTAGGGATTGCTGGCTGTCTAGTAATACTGTTTTCATGGGCAGTGAACTTTACAGGAAGCGAGTATGGGGGGGTATTGCCTGCACTTGTAAACTAGAACCATAGGTTTATCATACTTTGCTGTTTTTTTTTAACACTTTTGTTACCTTATAAGCTTGCAAAATGGGCCAAGATAGTCTTGTACGGTTGCAAGTTGCACAGATGTTGAATTTTGCGTTTCATTTTACTCTGCCAATAACTCACAAATAGCAATGCCTCCTACTACCCAACAGTCTTCCCATAATCCTGAATTAAATCTGGTTCTGTTTAGCATTCCCCAATCTCTCCTCTTACAAATAAGTACAGGCTCTATACTACTGCTGCTCATCACCGGAAAGGCCACAGTAAAAGCCCTAGAATCTATAGGACAAGCTAGTGAAGAATTGTTTCGAGGCGATCGCCTACCCATTCTCCCCTTCCCCGATGACAGTGAATCTCCACATTAAAGTTAAAAAATATATTTAAACCTAATAATGCTCGGGGCAAGACCGCGAGCATAAGTTGCCAAGACTAAGAACTGTCAACAGTAATCGGCTTTACAAAAGCAGAAAATATGAGTTCCCTTTTATACTCTTTGTCTCAAGCTGCGAATTTCTATCCCGCATCGGAATTATTTTTACGTCATCGTCTCCAGGTAGTGGAGGAATTGTGGGAGTCAGTCCTCCGGCAAGAATGCGGTCAAAATATGGTGGATTTATTGCGGCAGTTGCGCGATTTGTGTTCGCCAGAAGGACAAGCCACAAACGATCAAGCCGATTCTGCCGTCAAGTTGATTGAACAACTGAACATCAACGAAGCAATTCGAGCAGCTCGTGCCTTCGCTCTGTATTTTCAGCTGATTAACATCATAGAGCAGGAATTTGAACAACGGCAGCAATTAGCTCGCTATTCGGAAGTAGAAACAGAACTGGTACATCAGGAAACTCACACAAATACAACATATTCCTCAAATCAAAAAGAAGATGATGCAATTGTTCACAGAGGAATAGAAACAGAATGGCTGGCAACAAGTTGGGTTGCCAAAGGGCCAGGAAAACAAAAAGGTACTTTTTCTACTTTGTTTCCCCTTTTATTCAGACTAAATGTACCACCCCAGCAAATTCAACGCCTGATTTCACAATTGGATGTCCGTTTGGTGTTCACAGCGCACCCAACGGAAATTGTCCGTCATACGATTCGAGATAAACAGCGGCAGGTAGTCAACCTCTTACAAAAGCTAGATGCAGTGGAAAATCGCTCTGATAGCACAGTCGGAGGATATCCTTGGGAATCAGCAGAGTTACGGGAAAAATTGCTCGAAGAAATTCGCTTGTGGTGGCGTACAGATGAACTCCATCAGTTCAAACCTACGGTACTGGATGAAGTAGATTATGCCCTACACTACTTTCAAGAAGTGTTATTTGATGGTATTCCCCAATTATATAAACGCTTAAAATATGCTTTAGGTCAAACCTTTGCTTGGTTAGAGCCACCGAGTAAAAACTTCTGTTCTTTCGGTTCTTGGGTAGGTTCAGATAGAGATGGCAACCCTTCAGTTACACCAGAAACTACCTGGAAGACAGCTTGCTATCAACGCAAAATGGTGCTGCAAAGATATATCCAGTCAGTGAAGCAACTGATTGAATTATTGAGTGTATCAATGCACTGGAGCGATGTCTTACCTGACTTATTGGAATCTCTAGAGTTAGATCAATCCCATTTAAGTGAAGTATACGACGCATTGGCGCTGCGTTATCGGCAAGAACCATATCGGCTGAAATTATCTTACGTGCTGAGGCGATTGGAAAATACACGCGATCGCAATCTCGCCTTGTATAACCGAGAAACGCCAAAAAACGAAGACTTACCCATGTACCGTTCGGGGGCAGAGTTTTTAGCAGAACTGCGATTAATTTACCGGAACTTAACTGAAACTGGTTTAAGCTGTCGGGAGTTAGAAAATCTCATCGCTCAAGTAGAAATTTTTGACTTTAACCTGACACAGTTGGATATCCGCCAGGAATCATCCCGGCACTCTGATGCCTTAAATGAGATTCTCGAATACCTGCAAGTCTTACCCCAATCCTATGACGAATTATCTGAAGAACAAAGAGTCGCTTGGCTCACAGGGGAACTGCAAACTCGCCGACCGTTAATTCCAGCGGAACTGCCATTTTCTGAAAAAACCAACGATGTGATTGAAACCTTCCGCATCCTGCGATCGCTGCAACAAGAGTTTGGTGTCAACATCTGCCAAACTTATATCATTAGTATGTGCCGCCAAGTCAGCGATGTGCTGGAAGTGCTACTGTTAGCCAAAGAAGCCAGACTGTTCGACCCCGCCGTTGCTGTTGGAACTATTCAAGTCGTTCCCCTATTTGAGACAGTAGAAGACTTGCAACGTTCCAGAAGCGTCATGCGCCAACTGTTTGAACTCCCTCTGTATCGCGCTTTATTAGCTGGCGGGTACGCAGCAGACATGGGGATGCGAGGACAAGAGGGACAAGACAGGATTTCTCCCTCATCTCCCCTCACCCTTAACTTGCAAGAAGTCATGCTGGGGTATTCTGACAGCAACAAAGATTCTGGTTTCTTAAGCAGTAACTGGGAAATTCATAAAGCTCAAAAATCACTTCAGAAAATTGCCGAAGAGTATGGCGTGAATTTACGGATCTTTCACGGACGTGGCGGTTCTGTGGGACGTGGTGGCGGCCCAGCTTATGAAGCGATTTTAGCTCAACCAGGTCACAGCATTAATGGGCGGATTAAAATTACCGAACAAGGGGAAGTTTTAGCTTCTAAATACTCGTTGCTGGACTTGGCTTTGTACAACTTGGAAACCATCACCACTGCTGTCATTCAAGCTAGCCTCTTGCGGACTGGGTTTGATGATATCGAACCGTGGAATGAGATAATGGAAGAATTAGCAGCGCGATCGCGTCAACATTATCGCAATCTCATCTACGAACAACCAGATTTTATTGACTTTTTCCACCAAGTTACTCCCATTGAGGAAATTAGCCAACTACAAATTAGTTCTCGTCCAGCGCGACGGCCATCTGGTAAAAAAGATTTAAGCAGTCTGCGAGCCATTCCTTGGGTATTTAGCTGGACACAAACTCGGTTTTTGCTGCCTTCTTGGTACGGTATTGGTACAGCTTTGCAAGAATTCTTGAATGAAGAACCAGAAGAACACCTGAAATTATTCAGCTACTTTTATCTCAAATGGCCTTTCTTCAAAATGGTGATTTCCAAAGCAGAAATGACTTTGGCAAAAGTAGATATCCAAATGGCACACCATTACGTTCAAGAATTGTCGAATCCCGAAGACAAAGCTCGATTTGAGAAAGTTTTTGAGCAAATTGCCAATGAATTCTATCTCACCAGAGATTTAGTGTTAAAAATCACTGGTCACAATCGACTCTTGGATGGCGATCCTATATTGCAACGTTCAGTACAGTTACGCAATGGTACAATTGTACCTCTAGGATTCATACAGGTTTCTCTACTCAAGCGCCTCCGTCAATCCCGAAATCCTAATGCGACCAGTGGCGTAATTCATTCTCGTTACAGCAAAGGTGAGTTACTGCGAGGAGCATTATTAACTATTAACGGTATTGCTGCGGGTATGAGAAATACGGGTTGAAAAATCAGTAGTCAGTGGTTAGCGATCGGTGGTAAAACACATACAACTGCCAACTGACTAATGACTAATGACTAAAAACCGAATTTTAATTTGCACCTTTTCAGCGCTGTTATCAGGATTTTTTGGTGGTTACATCGGTGGACAAATCACCTCAATGCTACATAGTCAGAAGTGTCAAAACCAGCCTTGGGGCTTGAAGGAGATGTGTAACGCTTGGGTAACACCAGGGGCAATGTGGCAAGGTAGCACAACAGGAATATGGACAGGTACAGTCTTAGGGGCATTCGTTGGTGGTTTAGTAACACGCCAACCTCGTTATTAGAGTTAGGAGTACAGACGCGATTAATCGCGTCTGTACAGAAGTTAGGAGTTAAGAGTTATTCTTGTCCCCGTGTCTCCTTGTTCCCGCGTCCTCTTCCCCTGTGTCTATTGTCTCTCTAACTATCTGTGGTTGCAGTCCGTGATTGCAAGTTACTCAGGGGTTTCCAAGATTTAGAACTGGTATCAAAACAGTGCCAAGTTCCATCTTTGTGTTCTTGATAACAAAACAGAGTGCGATCGCAACCATTAAAATTGTCAGTTAAATAATATACAATTCCTCGAAAAGGAAAAGTCTTGCGACTCAGACGTTTTGCTACTGCTTGATTTGGACATTCAACAATAAATATCGATTGTCCATTCAGGTGAGCTAATGAGAAGATGCACATTCGCAAAATCGCCCTGAGCCAACTTTCAGATTGATCGAAGTAATCATTGATGATTTTGTTGGTCAGTGCTTTTTCGAGGGTACGGTCTTTGTCGTGAGGAGTTTGGTCGCCAGACATAGTTTCGCCTTCTGCTACACCGATGGTTCGAGGTTAATCCAAAATCCTGACAACTGACAAGTGTATACGCACGTTATATGTAAAAATTATTTATACTTATTGCACCGTCTAGTTGAATTCACGCAATTTTGACAGACCTTGAAAATAGCGAGTAGAGAGTCAAAAACTCTTCCTTCGTCTTCCTTATCCTTTTATTTCCTAGTCCCCAGATCCGTTAACTTCACTCAAAGTTTGCAGCTGCATGTACAGCAGTTGCGATCGCATTTTTAATGGCAATATCCTTTTGAGATAACATAATTTCTTCTGCAACGCTGCGTTGAGCAACTACACCGCAAACAGCAGCGGCAGCAAATTGATACACTCCTGCCATTTTAAAGAGTGTGCCACATTCCATTTCGTAGTTCAAGACATTCAACCGCTGATATTCTTCTGTGATGCCATGCAGCGATCGCATTAAATTCGGATTTGCTGAATCAGTACGTTCTTGTCCTTCATAAAAAGTATCCACCGATGCCGTAATCCCTATGTAATGCTCAACCTGTAGTTCTCGTGCTGCTTGTACTAAAGCAACTGTGAGAAATGGATCGGCTGCGGCTGGATACTCCACGGGTGCAATGTCATTTGCTGCACCTTGGCGACACAAGGCTGCATTGCTAATGACAATACTACCAACTGGTACATACGGTTGAATTGAACCGCAAGTCCCAATACGAATAATTTGCTGGATTCCAACTTGTACCAACTCATTGACCACAATACTCAATGAGGGCGCACCCATACCACTGGTAGCTGATAATATGGGGCGACCGTTGAGTAAGTATCCCATATAGCTATTGAGTCCGCGATTTTCTGATAACAAACGCACATCCTGCAAATGAGTTTGAGCAATTAAACGCGAACGTTCGGGATCGCCGGATAATAAAGCTATCTTGGGAGGTGAAGAACCCAAATCATCTTGCCCAAAGCCAATGTGATAAAAGCGTTTATCGGTCATTCAATTTTGGATTGCTTTACTGAACTTAGGTGACTTATAAACTGCCATCAACGCCTGCAATGCAGAATATTTGACTTTGATAAATTAATCTATCGCTAACTTGACCAGTCATTTTTTATTCTTAGAATCTCTTAACTAGACTTGTATTATACTTGTAGTATATAATATTGTTACCGCTTAGGCGGTGACTATCTGTCGCTTGAACAAAAGGAAATTTTATGATTCCCCGAGAACGCGTCCGCAATATTGGTATTTCTGCTCACATCGACTCTGGTAAAACTACGCTATCAGAGCGAATTCTCTTCTACACAGGCAGAATCCACGCTATTGAGGAAGTGCGGGGAGGCGGCAAGGGTGCAACCATGGATTTCATGCCAGAGGAAAAACTACATGGGATCACCATTACTTCCGCAGCTACGACCTGTCAGTGGCTTAATACCCAAATCAATCTAATTGACACGCCGGGACACGTAGATTTCACGATTGAAGTAGAACGTGCGTTGCGGGTACTGGATGGGGCAGTCATGGTGCTGTGTGCCGTAGCGGGCGTGCAGTCTCAGTCCATCAC
This sequence comes from Dendronalium sp. ChiSLP03b, assembly GCF_034531165.2. NCBI lineage: Bacteria > Bacillati > Cyanobacteriota > Cyanophyceae > Nostocales > Nostocaceae > Dendronalium > Dendronalium sp. ChiSLP03b. The sequence continues at coordinate 12,480 of NZ_JAVRBR020000010.1, forward strand.
CGTAGATCGCCAGATGAAGCGCTACCGCGTGCCGCGTTTGGCATTCATCAACAAGATGGATCGCATGGGTGCAAATCCATTTCGTGTAGTACAGGCAATGCGCGATCGCTTGCAACTAAATGCTGTGTTACTCCAGTATCCCATCGGCAGTGAAGACCAATTCCAAGGTGTAATTGACCTAGTGGAAATGACAGCTCGCTATTTTGAGGGCGATAACGGCGAGAATGTCGTGAAAAAGTCAATTCCCAAGGCTCTGGAGTATGAGGCACAACAGGCACGAGACAAGCTGCTAGATACTTTGTCACTGTTCTCGGAACCGATGACCGAGATGTTGCTAGAAGGTGAAGAAATTCCCTCAGCACTAATTTGGCAAACCATCCGCCAAGCAACTTTGACCTTGGAACTCACGCCTGTACTGCTAGGTTCGGCATTCAAAAACAAAGGAGTGCAGAACTTATTGGATGCGATCACTCTTTATTTACCATCTCCGGTAGATAGGGAAGTAGTCAAAACCGCAGAGTTTGTGAGTCTTTACCCCAACCCCGAAGATCCATTGGTGGCTTTGGCATTTAAACTCACTGTCGAGTCCTTCGGACAATTGACCTACACTCGTATTTACTCAGGGACTTTGAAGGCGGGCGATACCGTCTACAACTCCCGTACAGGACAACGGGTGCAAATCGGGCGATTGGTAAGAATGCACGCCAATAAGCGGGAAGAGTTGAAAGTGGCTGTGGCTGGGGATATTGTCGCTTTGTTGGGTGTTGATTGTGCTTCTGGTGATACCTTGTGTTCTGCCGAACCATTCGTTTCCTTAGAAGGAATGTTTGTGCCGGAACCAGTGATTACCTTGGCAATTACACCTAAGAAACAGGAAGATAGCGATCGCCTTTCCAAGGCACTCCACCGCTTCCAACGAGAAGACCCGACTTTCCGAGTCAGCATCGACCCCGAATCCGGGGTAACTTTGATTTCTGGCATGGGCGAACTCCACCTGGAAATCTACATAGAACGTATCCAACGGGAATATAACGCTGAGGTTTACGTCGGTACTCCCGCCGTAGCTTATCGAGAAACCATTGGACAACGAGCAACCTTTGACTACCGACTCAAGAAACAGTCAGGCGGCCCTGGTCAATACGCCCATGTCTCTGGGTGGATTGAACCTACAGATGAGTCGTTTGTCTTTGAAAACCGAGTCGTTGGGGGTGCGATTCCTAAAGAGTACATCCCTGCGTGCGAGAAAGGTTTCCGTGAAACTATGCAATCAGGAGTGCTAGAAGGTTATCCCGTAACCGGGGTGAAAGTCGTTTTAGAGGGAGGTTCCTACCACCCAATTGACTCTTCAGAAATGGCATTCCGGTCGGGTTCACATCAAGCGCTTGAAGGTGCGATCGCCAAAGCCAAACCCTATATCCTCGAACCCATCATGCTTGTAGAAGTGGAAACACCCAATGAGTTCATGGGAAGAGTTCAAGGCGACTTGTCCTCTCGTCGGGGCTTGCTACTGGGTTCCGAGACTATGCAGGGATACACAGTGATTCGTGCTGAAGTCCCGCTAGTGAAAATGTTCGGCTATTCTACAGACTTGCGATCGCTCACCTCTGGTATGGCAACCTTCACAATGGAGTTTGCCTGCTATAGACAAGTCCTGACAGTCAAATAGTAAGGCAGGGGGTGAGTCAGTACTATTTTCTGACTCACCCCCTGCCTCTGCTACCCTCCTGGGATATGCGTATAAAGTCCCTGACCTTGGGTATCGTAAATGAATAAGGGCAGATTGGCGTTATCACTAATGATTGCTAAGGCATCCTGTAAAATTTGCCAGTGATTTGTAGCACCAATAGCAGGACTGGAATTTTGAGGATTGGCATTAAACAAGCTACTTTGCATTACTTGTTCGTATTCAGAGCTAAGCCAGACGGTAATTCCTTTGTCGTTGATGGTAAAGGTGCAAATCCGAATTTCACTCGTACAAGTTTTGTTGAGGTCAGTGCGGGTTTGTTGCCAACTACTATCAATTTGGAGTTTTTCTTGTGCTTGCTGGAGGGCAGCTGAGTAGGGTGCAGTTAGACTCTGAGCCTGATTGTAGTAAGTGCTATCTTGGGAAATCTGTTTAGCGGTCTGCAAAGCTTGAGTCCAGTATATTACTGCTGCCTGCCATTGGTTTTGTTGCTCATAGACTTTGGCTTGTTTGGCTGTGGTCAGGGCTTGTTGATAGCTTTTAGCAGCCAATTGTTCTTTAGTAGCGCGATCGCGTGCTGTTGCCAGTTTGGGTTTATAGTTCAATAACAGCTTTTGTGCTTCTTGGGATGCTGGGCTAGTTTGGGGAATAACAATCAAAGCATTAACGGCGATTTGCCAAGTAGACTGAACTTTTCGCCAGTCACTTAAGGATTTAGCACTAGCTTCCCGCTGGGTGGCTACACTAGCTACAGCTTTTGCCGCTGTCAATTTTTTCAGCCATCTTTCTTGTGCGAGCAATTGTTGATTTACAGTTTGTAAACTCACACGATATTTGATTAACCTCGGCTGTACAAATCCATAGAGTTCGCTATTAGGATCGATCGCCTCTAATGGTGCGATCGCCTGCCGCCATAAATGTTGTCTAGCTTGTAATTCCTCTAGACTATTGGCGCGTGTTTGAGTTTTTTGCGTTGCTGTCGCTGCCACATGCAAAGCTTTTACCACCTGGCTAATTTTTTCCGACTGTCCAAACAAGCTAATTTTTAGTTCTTCTGCTTGTTGATAATGGGGTGACCAACCAGGAATTGTTATCAAATCGGCACTAGTTACCTCTAGTTGCTTTTGTACTGTTACTAATTCATTTTCTGACTTAGCACGACTTATCCGTTGCCTGGATTCAGTTTTGAGTTTCTCGGCAGCTTGTATCTCTTTGCACTCAAACATCACACAAGGACGAGTTAGCAAGTAAGCTCCGCTACCGAACACCAAAATTCCTACCAAAGCTGCACCCAGTAGGATAGGTTGGACTTGGCGACGTTTTGTCTGATTAGTCAACAAATTTGGCGTATCTGCCAAAGGATCGAACGGATCTTCTAGTTCCTCTTCCTGATTTTCATCAGTATATGGAAAGTCTTGAGGAGGAAATAAAAGAGATGAGGAAGACGAAGGAGATGAGATCGATGAAGAAGAGGAGAATGAGGAAAATGAAGAGAACATTGCTTCCCCTGCTTCCCTACTTCCCTGTTCTTCCACTCCCCTGTTCCCTTGCTTCATAGTTAGAGAACGTTTACTGTAAGGGAGTTTGTCACCAGAAACCCTGAGAAAACATTGTACTTGTTGCTCCCTATAGGTTGGTAGCGACTGGAGTACTTCCTCAAGGACTGCAAAAATTTGTTGGGTGTCAACAGTTACACCTACTGGATGTTGAGTTAAAATCATTAACTCGTCTTTGTTGACAGCACACTTAATTTGGAAGACTTCACCAGATGGGACTTGTGCAAGAAATTGTTCCTGCAAAGTTCTGGCTAAAAGCTCTAAATCTTCTTGCTGGACTGCTACTTTCATAGACCGTTCCTGCTGGTCTTCTATATTGTTTTTTTTATTTTTGAGGAAATGAAATGAAGGACTTTCGTTTGTTGAAGACAGATGCACAGTTTAACCAACCATAGCCAGATAATCAAATAGACCAACTTTCTAACACAAATTCTCACTTTTAACCAAAAATAAAAAAATCGGTGATTATTCGTATCTTCATGTTTTTACACTGGTAGAACTAAATTCAAAAATCTGACTTCAAGTAGAAATTACAAATAAAAAATTGGGAATAATAAATTTTTTGAGTACTTTTATTGTGTGGTTGTGTCCTAGATTGGGGAATGGGGACTAGGAAAAAATTCCTTTAATTACTAATTTTTGATTTTTATTCTCCATGTCCCCTCAGCGCTTTGACATATATAGTGGTTTTGTTTTATGCTGACAGATTCACTGAGAAAATAAATCATGTCTAGCAGACACAGCCATAACAGTTTGATACCAGAGACTAATTTGCCTCATTTACAGAATTCGATAAAATTGATCGATCGGTGAACAATAATTTTCTATAGATGTCTCAAGTTTAATTTTGTAATTATGTGTTCTAGAAAACAAAAAACAGTACCAAAGAAACGCTAGAGAAGTGTAACAACAAGGTGCATATCAATGGATTTATTAGAGTACCAAGTTAAAGAATGGTTTAGGGAAATAGGTATTCCCGTATTGCCCTCCCAACGCATTGACCATCCTACAGATCTAAAGCGTTTAAAAATTCGCTATCCGATTGTACTGAAGTCTCAGGTACATGCTGGTGAAAGGGTGAAAGCTGGTGGAGTCAGAGTTGTAGAAACAACCATAGATGCGATCGCTGCCGCACAAACTATCTTCAATTTGCCAATTTGGGGCGAGTTACCAGAAGTTTTATTGGCAGAATCTAAGTATGATGGTCAGCAAGAAGTTTATTTAGCGGTAGTGTTAGATACTGCTGTTTGCCGACCAGTACTTTTAGGTTGCAAAGAAGCGGATATCGATTGGGAAACGGCAGGGGAAAGAATGCAGCATGTTGTAGTTAAACAGGAATTTTCTCCTTTTTACGCACGGCGACTGGCTTTAAAAATGGGTTTGCAAGGAACACTGATGCAGTCAGTCAGCAGCGTTTTGGAAAAGATGTACCAGTTATTCGTGCAAAAAGACCTGGACTTAGTGGAAGTTAATCCCCTGGCAATCAATGCTGCTGGTCAAGTTATGGCTCTCAATGGTAAAGTCAGCATTAACGAACGGGCTATGAATCGTCATCCAGATATTGCTGAGATGGCAGCCAAAATAGCTGACGGTCACAGTAGGCACAACGGTAATTTGCGCGACTGGAACGGTTTAGGAAAGCAGCGAAAAATTGGCATTTTGGGCAATGGCACTGGTTCGATTATGGCAACCTGCGATTTAGTCGTCAGCGCTGGTGGAAAGCCCGGTAATTGTCTGAACCTACGGCACGCTTTTGTTACCGATACCTCACCGACTACCTTCTGCGATCGCTTAGCAAAAGGTCTGAATATTCTAGCTGCTGATACAAGTACTCAAGTTATACTAATCAACCTCCTAGGTAGTATTCCTCAGGCAGAAGAACTAGCTGAAGTCATTGCTAAATTTGTACAAAACGACAATAGTGATAATGGCAGCAGAATCCGACAAGAATCTGCTTTTCCGCGCTTAGTTGTCCGTCTTGCCGGTTCTGATTTCAACGTTGCTAAAAATTTTTTAGCAACATTAAAAACTCAGGACGATACACTGATAATGGTCGAAGATTTAGATGAAGCGGTGGCACAAGCAGTTCGTATTGCCAAGTCAGGCGTTTACAATAAGGTTTGACTAGTGTAAGTAGATATACACTTACTTTCCATAAGTCATGGTTAGGGTATTCAAGAGTCAGACTGAAGTCAAAAAGTAAAAAGGTAAAAGAAAGATTCTTTCTTTTACCTTTTTACTTGCGTTTGGTGAAGGTACTCAAACTGCTGTTGCAAGTTTTGAAAATTTAGTAACAATTAAGTAATCAGACAATACAGTTCAGTGAGTAATGTCTATTCCTAGCAGGTTCTCCTCTTCTAACAAGGGCTAGAGGGTATCAAACCTTATCTGAGTTGTATTAAATCATAGTACACCGTATATTTGTAGTTTCTCTTGCCAGTGCTTTAAGTCACTGGGTTACCAAACTTACCATAATTTTTTATGAACTTAACGCCAGAGAGCAAAGTAATCATTCAGGGTTTCAGTGAATTCATCTCGGCAACTCATATTGCTCAAATGAAAGCTTATGGTACAAATTTGGTTGCTGCTGTCAATCCCGGATGTGGGGGACGGCAACTATACGATCTGTCAGTATTTGACTTGGTTGAAGAGGTCGTGGCACAATTTGGCACAATTGATACAACAATTATTTGTGTACATCCTTATCAAGTACTGGACGCAGCATTAGAAGCGATCGCGTCTGGTATTCGTCAGATTATTATCATCTCTGCTGGCGTACCACCTTTGGATATGGTGCAATTACTTCGCAAAGCAGAGGCATGTGAAACCCTAGTAGTAGGGCCTAACAGTCCTGGAATTATCGTACCGGGGAAAATTCTCTTAGGCACTCAGCCAAACGAATTTTATACACCTGGTTCAGTGGGCATTGTCAGTCGCAGCAGTACCCTCACATATGAAGTTGCCCGTGAATTAACAAAAGCTGGTTTAGGGCAATCGATTAGTGTCAGTATAGGCAGTGATGCGATCGTTGGTTCATCATTTCTCCAATGGATGCAAATTCTTGATGAAGATGAGACGACAGAGGCTATAGTTCTAGTCGGTCAACCTGGTGGTGGTAGTGAAGAAGCAGCAGCGCGATATATTACTGAAGCAATTGATAAACCAGTAATCGCTTACATTGCAGGAAGCCAAGCACCACCAGGAAAAAATTGGCATCAAACTGGGACTTTAGCAACAGTTATAGGACGTACTCCTGACTTTGGCACTGCACAAAGCAAATTAGCAGCTTTCCAAGCAGCACATGTTTCTGTAGCTGAACGCCCTTCTCTAATTCCAGAATTGCTAAAAAAGGCAATTAGTTAACAATATATTAGGACCAGCCCTTTCAAGGTCTTGTAATTTCCCTCAAATTATCGAAAAAGATGATGTGTGGATCGCTGACCGAAATTTCTGCACTTTGAACTTTTTGAGTGGTAAGTAAGTCAGTGGAAAAATTTATAGGTATGTAACAAAGAGTTAAGCAGAAGAATAAGAGTTAAATCTTACACGTTGCGTACTGTAGTTTCCCTTTTCTCCTCTTGATTGAACTCCATCAATGACAGCACAGGCCGGCATTCAAAAAATTGAGCAAAAAGTATCAAACTATTATCTAGCCGATGAAATCAAGGGAACTTATCGTGGCATGATGATTGCAATTCTTCCAAAGGAATGGAAGGTTTTCGCGAACATAAATTTAATTGAATTGACCAATATCCTGCAATATTTAGCAACTCACGTCAATTTAATTATAGCTTAAGTTAAAAACTGAACTGAGTGGACTGAAAAATACTAATACCTGTATAAGTTAAAACCCTCCAGAACTAACTAGAGGGTCTTAATTTTGTATAATAAACCTGGCACAGAGCTATTGTGGCGGGAGGCAACCCTCCAACTATCGTGGCCGCAGCAGCGTTTCACCTCTGAGTTCGGGAAGGTATCAGCGTGGTTCCACCGCGCAATCAGCACCAGGAAAACTTGTTGGGTACAAAAC